>DAITPO010000004.1:0-6728 GCA_036833535.1 Candidatus Acidiferrales bacterium
TCGAAGAATTGGCCGTGGGGCATGTCGAACGGTAGGTTTAGCATCATTTTGGATTGGAGGGTGCCTTCGGAGCAGACGCTGGCGTATTTTTTTACCAGGGCTTCGGTTTCGTCGCCGAAGGTTTTGGGTTGCACTACATGATCTACCAGGCCGATTTCTTGGGCGCGGCGGCCGTCTATGTTTTCGCCGGAGAGGACCATCCATTTGGCGCGGCCGAGGCCAATGTAACGCGGGAGGCGGAACGTGCCTAGGCCTGGGATTATGCCTTCCTTGATCGCGGGTAGGCCGAGGATGCAATTTTCTGTGGCGATGCGGATGTCGCAGGCCAGAGCTAGTTGGAGGCCGCCGCCCAGTGAATAGCCGTGCATGGCGCAGATCAGAAGTTTTTCAGATTGCTCGAGGATGCGCAGGGCGCGGTCCCAGAGTTCGTAATAGGCGGCGGGAATTTGGCCGGCGGTGAGTTGCTTGAGATCGATGCCGGTGCAGAAGGCGCGTCCGGCGCCGTGGATCAGGACCAGGCGGACGCCGGGAAGATCGCGGATCATTTCGGCCATGCGATTGAGATCGAGGGCGCCTTGATGGTGCATGGCGTTAAGGATGTCGGGGCGATTGAGAGTGAGGTAGCCGATGCGGCCTTGCGATTCGAAGTGCATCGTCTCTAGTTTCATGTCGGCCTCCTGCGGTGCCGGTGAAGAATTCTGTGACGCCGATGCTGCTCGCACGTTGCGATCGTCTAGCGCGGCGCTACGGCTGCATCACGATACATTCGAGATTGCTCGCTGTGGCGGCGGCTTCCATGGCTTCTGGCAGCGCTGCGAGCGGATAAACGTGCGGGCGGATCGGGCTGATATCGAGCAAGCCATTACGCAGCAATTCGAGCAGCCGCCGATAGGCGTTTGCTGGATACATGAATTGCCCGATGATCTCGAGGTTGTTCAACATTACTGCGGTGTATGGCACCGGCAAATCGGTGGTCATGCTGCCCATCAGAATCAAGCGGCCGCCGCGACGCAGGCTGTGAAGGGCGGCGAGCGTCGCGTGAGGATCTTTCGCCTGGCCCACCATGTCGAAGGCCATGTGCGCGCCGCCGATCGAGGCAGTACGCATGGCACGTGCGTCTGCCTGCACGTCGCCAGTCAACCCCACAGTCGAAACTCGCGGCCCGGCGGCATGCGCGACTGCTGCTAACGAAGCCGGATTTCGCCCGGCGGCGATCACGCGGCCTGCGCCCATGGCGACGCCGAGCAGTACTGCGGCTGTGCCGTAAGCGCCTGTTGCTCCGGTAACGATGAGCGTTTCGCCCGCTGCGAGCCGGCCACGGAGCAAGCCTCCGAACGGTACGATGAAGCGGCTTAGCACGGCAAGCTGAGCGGCGTCGAATTTCTGCAGCGCCTCGGCGGGCGTGATGGCCTCAACGGGCATTAACGCGTATTCGGCGAGTGTGCCGTCCGGCCAATCGGCGAGAATTGCTTCCGCCCCCGCGCCGAACGAAGTGAGTCCAATAAGAATCTGCGCAGGATCTTCGACGTTTTCCTTGGCGATGAAATGCGGCGAAATCACTACTTGCTGGCCCGGCTTCAGGTGCCAGACGCCGCGCCCGATCGCTTCCACTACGCCTACGCCATTGGTGCCGATGGTGAATTCCGTTGCAGGTGGATTGTAAACCGGCAATTTGCCCTGGACGTAAGACTTCAGATAGGACATCAGCGCTGCAGCTTTGATGCGCACGAGCGCGCTGCCCGGGCGCGGCTCGGGCTTGGGTACATCTTTTAGATTAAGAGCTCCGCCTAGCTTTTCTAGGCGCCACGCCTTCATTTGGGTTCCATTCCTCCTCGCTACGGTCGCACGCTAGTTATCGTGGCTTGGTGCGCTTACGTTGCTTCGGCTTTATTCCGCGCATGACTGCGGCCCTTGTCTACGTTTGTGTTCGTGAGACGCCGGTCCCTCGCGGCTCGGGGTAAACGCCGACGTCGGGGCTGCTTCCGCCGGCTTCATAGATTTGGGTGCTTGCGGTGCCAGTCCGTGGATTCCTGATAGGCGCGGGCCAGGGCTAGCATTTCGGCGTCGCCGTAGAGTTTGCCTATGAATGTGAGGCTTGTGGGATGGTTCTTTTCGTCAAAGCCGTGCGGGACGCCAACGCATGGATGACCAGTGAGATTGGTTACAGACGAATTGAGCGATGCGACGGGATTGGGCGTGTAGTCGCCGTAATCAAACGGGACGATATAGGCATCGATATCCGTCATGAGGCGCGCCATTTCTCGCATCAGGAGCGTGCGCACGCGGTTGGCGTTCACGTATTCGGTGGCGGGAAGCAGGCGATAGGAATTTTGCGCGACGACTTCATCCTGGCGAACGAGTTCGGCGGGGCGCGTTTCGAAGGGATCGTGCAGCGCGGCATTGGCTTCGCCGAACATGATCGTTGAGAAATAAAGATTGGAGTGTTCGGGCAGCGTGACTTCGATGAGATTGACGCCGAGGCTGCGAATTTTTTGCAGCGCGGCGGCATCGTTGGCGTTTACTTGCGGACTTTGGCGCGTGTCTTCGAACGCGGCCTTCAAATATCCGACGCGCAGTTTGCTCATGTCGAGATTCGCGTCCCAATTGAAGGGGATATCTTGCACGGCTAGATCGTAATCGTCCGGGCCATTGATGGCATCGAGAACCAGCGCGCAATCTTCCACGCTGCGGCACATCGGGCCCGATTTATCGCAGCTCCAGCTCAGCGCCATGATGCCGTGGCGGCTCACTCGGCCAAACGTGGGGCGCAGGCCGGTGACGCCGCAGATCGCCGAGGGCGCGATGATCGAGCCATGCGTTTCCGTGCCCATGGAAAAGCCGACGCAGCCGGCAGCCGTCGCCGAGCCGGGACCGGCGGACGATCCCTGCGAACCCATCGAGAAATCCCAGGGATTTTTCGTTTGGCCGCCGAACCAGATGTCGTCGAGGGCGAGTTCGCCGGTGGAAAGTTTGGCGATGAGGACGGCGCCTGCGTCGGCCAGGCGGGAGACGACCGTTGCATCCATATCAATGACGCGATTCTTGAAAGGCGCGGCGCCCCACGTGGTCGGGTAGCCTTTCGCGGCGTAGAGATCTTTCACTCCCCAGGGAATTCCGTGCAGCGGGCCGCGATAGTGTCCTGCGGCGATTTCCTGATCGGCTTGGCGAGCCTGGCGCATGGCCAGGTCTTCGGTGATGGTGACGGCGCAGAGAAGTTTCGGATTCAGGCGCTTCAGGCGCGCGAGATACATTTCCGTCAGTTCGACGGACGTGGCTAGTTTCGTGCGGATCAGTTCCGCGAGTTGCGTCACCGGCCAGTAGGCCGCGTCTTCGAGATTCTTCGGGCGATCGACAGATTCCGGCGCGCGCGTGCGAATGGCACGCTTGGTGCGATCAATTTTTATCCCGGGCAGAATCGGATTGAAATTGAGCGCTGGCGCGACGCTATTATCGAGCTGCACTTTGCGGAGATCGTCATAAACGGGAAGGAGTTTATTCACACCCTCGAGCATGTGATCGAGTTGCGAATCGGTGAAGCTGAGGCCGGCGACGGCTGCCGCTTCGCGGAGCATTGATTTTGTGATGGAGTTGCCGGCTGAATGCTTCGGTTTCGGATTTTGCAGCGCGAAAGTTTGCGCCGCGAGCTTCGCCCACAGGACGCCGGGGAAAAGAGTGGAGGAAAGGCCGAGACCGGAGAAATAAGCGAGGAAGGAGCGGCGATCAGGGACATTCGTTGGGGTTTGATTCTTGCAGTTCATGAAGACTCCACAAATTCGCGGCGAGTATAGCAGAGCGAGAAGATGGCCGCGCTGCGTCCGCTGCTGATACTATGGCGCGCCCGATGTGGAGCTACGCTCGATGAACGTGCCGGAAAACGCGGCCAAAGAACAAGCGATCGACGCGCGCGAGGCGGGGCTGCATCGCGAGTTGAGCGCGCGCCAGATTTCCATGATTGCGCTGGGCGGAGCAATCGGCACGGGATTATTTCTGGGCAGCGCGGTTTCCGTGAGCCTGGCTGGGCCCGGCGTGATTCTGAGCTATGCGGCGGCATCGTTGATCGCGCTGGCGCTGATGTGGGCGCTGGCGGAGATGACGCTGGTGCATCCGGTGGCAGGTTCGTTCGGAGTGTTCGCGGAAATTTATTTGCATCCGTGGGCGGGATTTTCGATCCGCTACGCGTATTGGCTGGCAACTTCGGTGGCGATCGGCAGCGAAGTGGTCGCCATTTCGATTTATTGCCGCTACTGGTTTCCCGAAGTGCCCGCGTGGATCTGGATGCTGATTTTTTCTGCGGCGATTATCAGCGTGAATGCCGCGAGCGTCGGAAATTTCGGAACGCTGGAGTATTGGTTCGCCTTTATTAAGGTGGTGACCATCATCGCGTTCCTGCTGCTAGGCGCGGCGCTGCTTTTCGGGATCGGATTCCGGCCGCTCGGTACGAAGAATTACATCGGTTACGGAGGATTTCTGCCGCACGGATGGACCGGCGTGGGACTGGGCGTGGCGATCGCCATCTTCAGTTATATCGGGGTGGAAGTGGCGGCGGTGGCGGCGGGCGAGGCGAGCGAGCCGCACGTGGCCATCCCGCGCGCGACGCGCTGGACGATAGCGCGGCTGGCGATTTTTTATATCGGCGGGATCGCCGTGCTCGTCGGCGTGATGCCGTGGACGCAGGCGGGATTGACGGAAAGCCCGTTCGTGCGTGTGTTCGAGACAGTGAAAATTCCGCACGCGGCAGCGCTAATGAATTTCGTGGTGTTGACGGCGGCGCTTTCGAGCATGAATTCGAATTTGTATCTGACGTCGCGAATGATTTTCTCGCTTTCGCGCGGAGGATATGCGCCGCGATTTATCGGGCGGCTGAATTCGCGGGGCGTTCCATTGGCTGCGTTGCTGGTGTCGAGCATCGGACTGGTGATCGCGCTGCTGGTGGAACTGCGATTCAAGGAAACGGCTTTCGTCTACACGCTCGGCGCGTCTTTCTTCGGCGGCCTCTTCGGCTGGTTCATTATTTTCCTCACGCACCTGGCATTCCGGCGGAAGCAGGCGCGCGAGGGACGCGAATTGCCAATGCGATTCGCGCCGCGCAGCGCATGGACATCGTTCGCGGGACTGTGCGCCGTTGCGGCTGCCTTCATTTCAACCTGGTGGATTCCGGGGATGAAGATCACAATCTATGCTGGATTGCTTTGGCTCGTGCTGATAACTCTGTGTTATTTTTTGTGGGCGCGCGCTGCGAAGCCCCCGCAAGCTGAAGAAAAAGATGCCAAAGGAAAACACAATGGATGAACTGCTGAAATGGCGCGAGGAATTTCCGATCCTCGAGCGCAGCACTTACATGATCAGCAATTCGCTGGGCGCGATGCCGCGAGCCGTCTATGCGCGGATGAATGATTACGCCGACGCTTGGGCGAAGCGCGGAGTGCGCGCGTGGGAAGAGGGCTGGTGGGACATGGCCGTCACCGCCGGGGACAAGGTCGGAAAATTGATCGGCGCCGGGCCGGGCGAAATTTCACTGCATCAGAATGTGACTATCACCGAAGCCATCGTTTCCTCTTGCTTCGATTTTTCGGGGCCGCGGAATAAGGTCGTGATGGTGGATCTGGAGTTTCCTTCAATCATTTATTTCTATCTGGCGCAGCAGCGGCACGGTGCGCGCGTCGAAATTCTAAAGAGCGAGGATGGAATTCACGCGCCGCTTGAAAAGTTTCTTGCTGCCATTGACGAGACCACGCTGCTCGTCCCGATTTCGCTGGTGCTCTTCCGCAGCGCGACGATCGTGGACGCGCGCGCCATCGTCGAGAAGGCGCATCGTGTCGGCGCGACGGTGATCCTCGATTGCTTTCAAGCCGCGGGCACAATACCAATCGACGTGCGGGCGCTGAATGTGGATTTCGCTGTCGGCGGCTGCCTCAAATGGCTCTGCGGCGGGCCTGGCATCGGATATCTCTACGTGCGGCCCGATTTGCGCAAAAAACTTTCGCCCACGCTTACCGGCTGGAGCGCGCATCGGCGTCCTTTTGAATTCGAAGCCGGCGCGGTGGATCTGCGCGACGATTCTTTCCGCTTTCTGAACGGCACTCCGCACGTTCCGGCTCTCTACGCATGCCAGCCCGGCCTCGAGATCCTCGCGAAAATCGGCATCGAGAAAATCCGCGAGAAATCGAAGCGCCAAACGCAGCGATTGATGGATGGCGCGCTGGCGCGCGGCTGGAAAGTGAATTCCCCGCGCGATCCTGAGGAGCGCGGCGGCACCATATCGGTTGAATGTCCGCACGCGAAGGAAGTGAAGAGCGAATTGATCGCGCGCGACGTGCTGGTGGATTACCGGCCGGCGGCAGGCGTGCGCCTTTCGCCGCATTTCTACAATCGCGATGAAGAATTGGATTTTGCGCTGGCGCAGATGGAAGAAATTCTCGCGACGCGCGCGTGGGAGCGGCATTTGCAGCCCGCTTGACCGCGCGCGAACTTCGCATGAAGCGCCCCCCTCCAAAGTTGTCGATCGTAATTCCTGCATTCAATGAGGCCGCGCGGCTGCCGCGCGCGCTCGAGAAAATCAGCGCCTACCTGCTAGCCCGCGATCTCGACGCCGAGGTCGTCGTTGTGGACGATGGCTCAACCGACGCGACGGCGCAAATTGTTCAAGATGCGGATCTGAGTTGGCCCGACAAATTGCGGGACGTGCGGCTGGTATCGAATGGCGAAAATCACGGCAAGGGCTACAGCGT
>DAITPO010000004.1:6828-11354 GCA_036833535.1 Candidatus Acidiferrales bacterium
CGGCAACGAAGGTGAATGTTTATAGCGATAGCGTGCAGATGTTTTTGGATTTGCTGATCATTCGCTGGAACGCGATTCTGGGCCGGTATCCGAAGCAGCCAAAAAACGGCAGCGTCTAAACTGCGCCCGGCTGCGCGCTCAGCCTCCCGCGTAGTTCCGCAACTCGTAATCTGGTGCTCGCCCCGAATTCTTGCTAGCGTGACGCTGGAAATTGCGCATGAGCCTGAGCCTCACCACGAAGAAAGACACCAGACCAAACGAACTGATCCGCGACGCTTGTGGTCGATACACGCAACGACCAGAAATCGCCGTAACCTGCTGAAAATAAAGTGCGGAGGTCATTTCAGGTCGAGACAAAATGGCACCCCCAGGAGGCGGTGCTTGCAGCTCGGAGCGGCACGGGAATACTGACAGCGGCCCAAAAAGCCGCGTCGTAATTTCTGAAGATCTTCCGTGCCGCTACTTTTTTGCCGTGGGCGGCAGCAGGCCGTTCAGGCGCAGATACATCGACGCCATGGCGTAATGGTCGGCGAATTCGGCTGAAAGATTCATCATCATGCCGCCGCGGGAAATCGTCCGGCCGCCGAAGAACGGCAGAGAATCGCCGAGCTTCGAATCATCCACGTTGGCGAGCGCGCTGGTGCAGTAATCGAATGACACCTTCAGAGCGGCGACGAGTTTGTCCTTGCCATCCGTATCCGCGATTTTCACATCCGGCTTCGCTTGGCCGGAAATTCCGGAGCAAGCTCCGTAGTTGAGACGAGCGGCGTGAAAAATTAAATGCGCGAAGCTCATCTGCTGGGGCGTGGGGCTGAATGAGTATTTGTCGGCCGGCATTTCGTCCGCCGCGGCGACCATGTTCTTCGCGTTGTCCGCGACATCCTCACGAAGATAGTTGGAGATGGGGTTCGATTCCGGTTTGGCGGGAGCGGCAGCGGGCTGCTGCGCGAAAGCGGGAGCGCAGACGAAAAGGGCTGCGAGGCTGGCACGAAGTAGCGTTGATTTCATGAATGTATCCTCCTCAGAAGAACGGCGGGAGGAGGATAACAGAGAGGTGGGAAGGGTGTTATACTTTGCGATACAAAGTACTTGACAGTCAGTCGGTTCTGGGCTAGCCTACCTCCATGGAACCATTGCCTTCCGATCGCCCGCTGCGTCCCGAGCCCGTGCAGCTCGATGACCGCGCGCGCGACAACCTGCGCTTCATTCGCGAAACGATGGAGCGCGCATCCTCTTTCACCGCCGTGCCGGGTTGGGGCGGCGTGGCCATGGGCATCACCGCGATAGGCGCTGCGGCTGTGGCCTCGCGACAGCCGGATTCTTCGAGTTGGATGGTTACCTGGATTGCCGAGGCGCTGATCGCCGTGGCGATCGCCTCTTTCACCACTTTGAGCAAGGCGCGGCGAGCGAACGTGCCGATGCTGGCCGGACCCGGAAGAAAATTCGCGCTTAGCTTCGCGCCGCCATTGTTTGTGGGCGCGCTCTTGACCGTAATTCTGTTTCGCGCCGCGTTGATCTGGGCGATTCCGGGCGTGTGGCTGCTGCTTTACGGGACCGGCGTGATCACGGGCGGCGCATTTTCGATTCGTGTGGTGCCTTTGATGGGGCTTTGCTTCATGGTGCTCGGCACGGTAGCTCTTTTCTCCCCGCCGAACTGGAGCAATATTCTTCTGGCGGCCGGATTTGGCGGCCTGCATGTGATTTTCGGCGCGGTGATTGCGAGAAATTATGGCGGATAGAACCAACGCGGCACGAGCAGATCGATTGGAGAAGGCGGCCGGGCGAAAGGCAGCCGTCGGCGCGAAATTGCGCGCCACACCTGCTTCGAGCGAAGTTTCGGCTACGCAGCTTGATCGCTTGATTCACGAGCGGACGCGTCTCGCGATCGTGAGCGCGCTGGCGGCGAATCCATCGCTCACTTTTTCGGAGCTGAAGGATTTGCTGCAGGCCAGCGACGGCAATTTGAGCGTGCACGCGCGGAAGCTCGAGGACGCGGGCTACGTCGCATGCACGAAATCATTTGCAGGGCGCACGCCGCGCACGGAATATCGCCTGACCGCAAGCGGTCGCCGAGCACTCGAAAAGTATCTCGATCACATGGAAGCGCTCATTCGGGCAACGCGGGAAGCCTAGGAAGGAAAAAATTTTACCCATGCACTTTATAGATGAAAGAACTTTGCTAATTGAGAATTTTCCCAGGCTGCACGTCGCCATCCTTATGGACGGCAACGGCCGCTGGGCCGCCGCGCGCGGTTTGCCGCGTCCCGAGGGACACCGCGCCGGAGTCGAAGCCGTCCGCCGCGTGGTGAAAGCCGCGCCGGCGCTGTGCGTCGGGACACTCACGCTCTTTGCTTTCTCGGGAGACAACTGGCAGCGGCCGGCGAGCGAAGTGGTGGCGCTGCTCGACCTGGTTGAAAGCTACCTGCTCGGAGAAGCCGGCAATTGCGCCGCAAGCGGCGTGCGCATTCGCGTGATTGGCCGTCGCGACCGCATTCCGCCCTCGCTGAAAGCCGCGATCGAAGCCGCCGAAGCGGCGACGTCACATGGCCGCACGCTTGAGCTGCGCATCGCCGTCGATTACTCGAGCCGCGATGCCATCTTGCGCGCCGCGTGCTGGATGCTTTCGAGCCTCGAAGTCTCGCAAGCGGAATTCGCGCGCAGGCTCGGCGAGGTAACGCACGCAGGACGCGCCACCGCCGATGTCGATTTGCTGATTCGCACGGGAGGCGAGCACCGCCTGAGCGATTTTCTGCTGTGGGAATGCGCGTACGCGGAGTTGGTCTTCACTTCCAAAATGTGGCCTGAATTTCAGGCCGAAGATCTCGAAGCAGCGATCGGGGAATTCGCCTCACGCGAGCGGCGCTTCGGCAAATTGCCGCAGGCAGTGGCGGGCGACTAAATTGCGGGCACTGAGGAACACGGTCGGCGAAAAAGCAGCGCGGACCTGAAGGAGAGTGAGAACGTGAATGCACAGCGGATCAACCGGGTCAGCGGAAAAGTTGTAATCGTGCTGTCTCTTATCGCTTTGCTGGCGGTACTCAGCGGCTACACGCAGCCACCGCACCCGGACGAGGGCACGGCGGCGCATATTTTTCAGCTCGCAATCGTGCTGCTGATGCCTCTGATTTTACTTTTTCTTGCTACAGCGGACTGGCGGCAGCCTCTGCGAAGCGCGCGGCCATTGGCAATCCCAGGATTCGCGTTGGTGCTCGCGTTCGGAGCTCTTTATTACCTCGAACACTTCCGATAGATCGCGACGCTCCGCAGGTCAGGTTGACCCATTGCCAGCATGCGCGGCGGGAAATTTAATTTCAGTGGGGAAAGTAGCGCCGGCGCTACAAAACCATCGCGAAGGCTTTGCGGATTACTCGCGTGGCGGCTTCGGTTAATTTGTAATTCGAGAGATCTGCTTCGCGGACCCAGGCGGTGTCTGTTACGTCGCTCGCGGCGCTGGCTTCGCCGCTCACCATCTCGCAGAGATAATCTACGATTACGAAGTGATATTGAATCTCGCCGGAAGCATCGCGAAAAATCCGGTCGAAGACTTCAATCAGCTCGAGGACGCGAACCGCGATTCCCGTTTCTTCCAGCAATTCGCGGCGCACGCCGTCCTGCAACGATTCGCCAAGTTCGAGCGTTCCTCCCGGAATCGACCATTGCCCTTCGAGCGGCGCGCTGCCGCGTTTGATCAAGAGCGCGCGCCCCTCGCGAATCACCACTCCGCCCACTCCCACCACCGGCGCACCGGGATATTCACGTTTCGGCGACACTTCCACACGCTCCATGCGCAAAAGCTTGACACGCGCGGTATATAATACGCCCGCAGTTCTCGGAGCGACGCCATAAGGAGGCCGAGGCCGTGGTCAAGTGTCCCGAATGCGACGCCGAGATGGACCTGGATGAGGACGAAGTAGAAGAAGGCGAGATTCTCAGTTGCCCGGAGTGCGACGTCGAGCTCGAGGTGACGCAGGTGCATCCTGTGCACGTCATTCCTCTCACCGAAGACGACGAGGATGAAGAGGAAGAAGCCGAGAGCGAAGATGGAGAGGTTGCCGAGCCGGGCGATCTGATCGAAGACGAAGCCGAGTAACTCCGCGCGGGCGGAGTTCCGGCATCTTTCCCTCTTCTCCGCTCATCTCATAGGCGAGGTCCATCGGAGGACCCGTGAAATCACATGCTCTCAGCTCAATCGCAGCGGTGTGCCTCGTGCTCGTGCTCGCTCTGGCAACTTCCGCTTCTCCGCAGGACAAAAAGAAAGATGCGCAACTGAAGACCGTTCATGGCAGCGTTCTGGACGGGAAGGAAAATCCGCAGCCGACCAGCGTCGTGTACTTGAAGAACCTAAAGACGCAGGCGATCAAGACCTATATCGCGGATGACACCGGGAAGTATCGCTTCAGCGGGCTCGATCCGAATGTGGATTATGAGATTCATGCCGAGCACGGCGATTTGATTTCGGGCAACCGCACCATTTCCAGTTTCGATTCCCGCAAAGACCTCGAGATGACCCTCAAGGTGGACAAGAA
>DAITPO010000004.1:11454-70403 GCA_036833535.1 Candidatus Acidiferrales bacterium
TGCGCCATCGGAGCGATGCGCACGCCCGAGCCGTAACATGGCCCGTTGGCCACCGCCGCAAACATCGCGCGGCCTCGCCACGGAACTTCGTCAATCATCGCTTCGAACTCAACGGCACGGAAATCCCGCCAGGCCCATAGCGCGCCCGCAATGTAACGCGTGACGCCGGGCCAGCGCTTGAAGCGCGTATTCGCGAGTTGCGCCGCCTCTGCATCGAGTCCTGCACCGCCTGCACCGACGAATACGGCTTCGCGGAATGCATTTGGACGCGTGCTTCCCACTTGCGCATCATTTGCTTCCATGCTGCGCACGCGAACAACATCAATCGCCCGCGGCGTTCCGCGAATCAGCGCGTGCGCGGCTTCGATGGGATCGCGCGGCAAACCGAGTCCCGCGGCGATGTCGTTGCCGTTGCCGGCCGGGAGGAAGCCCAGAAGCGTTTCCGAGCCGATGGCCGCTTCGACCACATGATGGAAAGCGCCGTCGCCGCCGAGCGCCACGACACAGCGACACCCAGTCGCAATGGCTTCAGCGGCTTTGCGGCGCAAGTCTTCCGTGCTCGTCGAAGACACAAATTCGCAGGGCCACTTCTGCTCGCGCAGATAATCCGCAATCGCCGGCTGAATGCGCCGCGCCCGGCCGCCGCCGGCGATCGGATTCACGATAATCAAGGCGCGCGAAGGATTCATAAGTGTTTCGCCAGGCTACCTGCAGATCGCGCCAGTGCCATGCGCGGCGTGCATCGTGAAGGAGACAGCCCAAGCTGTCAACGACGTGGAATCAAGGCGAGGCAGGCGACGCCATTCAATCAAGGGAGAGGTAAAGTCGAAGAAGTTGGTGCCGGCGGTGGGACTTGAACCCACGACCTAGGGATTATGAGACCCTCGCTCTACCCCTGAGCTACACCGGCACAATTCAAAAATACCATGCTACGAAGCGCTGAAGAAGCGTGTCAAGAATTCGCACGCGTACGCTGAAGTCGGCATAGCCGACAAATAGCGTTCGGCGGCGTAACCGAGGCCTCGGAGCCGCTCACACTTGCAGAGTTTCCGGCGACAGACTTGCGCTCGCGACCTTCGGCAGCCTGTCCGCGCGGCCAGTTTCCCAGTCCACTACGCTTGTACTTCCGACGAGTTGCCCGTTTTCGTCATCGCCTCATACTCAGATTAGACGCGCTATGCGCGGCTCGCGGCAGGAACCATGCGCTGCAAGCTTTCCAATGTCGTCATCGTGTTGCTTGCTGTCGCGCCTGCGCACGCGGAGCGCAACTCTTCGGAAGACCCGCGCCGTGAGATCGCAAAGGGGCTAATTTGATGCGCCGCAATCCCATCGTCCTAGCCATCGCTCTAGCCTTCCTGGCAATGCCCGCCCTCGCAAGAGCGCAGGACAACCCGAAGCATGAACCAGAAGCGCCTGCAGCCAGTTCTCTGCACGCCGATGCAACGCATGACGCCGCGCCCACGGACTCGAAAGCCACTACGACCGACGCAGCCCCGCCTTCCGACGCCCCGGTGTCACTTGGCGAAATAGCGCGCCTGGCGCGTGCCAAAAAGGCTAGCCAAGCGAAATCGGTCAAGATCTTTGACGATGACAATATGCCGCGTGCGCCGCTGACCGCGGGCGAAAAAGCTCCCGGCTTTGCGTCGGATGGATCTTCCGGCAGCGGTGGCGGCAAAGTGACACTGCTCGATTTTTGGGCTACGTGGTGCGGTCCGTGCAGCCACGCATTGCCTGGGTTGAAGCAGCTCGCCTCCGTCTATGGCGGCAGCAGCTTCGAAGTGATCAGCGTCAACGAAGATGATGACCAGGGCGCATGGCAACAATTCGTCGCGCAGAATGGAATGAACTGGACGCAGCGCTTCGACGCAGGTCACCAGATGATGCGCCAATATGGAGCAGGGGCACTGCCGACTTACATCCTGATCGGTAAAGACGGAAATGTGGTGCAGCAATACGTCGGCGAAGATCCCGCTTCTCCGATAATCGAGCGCATCGGACCCGATATCAAGAAGGCCCTCGATCAACGTCTGTAGCCGCCGCTAAGAATCCCAAGCAAGTCTCTCGATTTGCGACCCCGGTCCTAGTAGTACCAACGTACCGTTGACTCGGTCGTTTTCCATTTCTAACCTGTGCCTGGACAACTGAATAGAGGCACTGGCTCAGCCAGCAAGGGTACGTGTGTACCTTTACGACACACGTGTGTGCGATTTTCCCCTTGACGGCAACCCACTCCTCATAGACTCCACCGCGTAGTTTGTACCTCTCGGAGGAGTCAGATGAG
Organism: Candidatus Acidiferrales bacterium; assembly: GCA_036833535.1. Taxonomy (GTDB): domain Bacteria; phylum Acidobacteriota; class Terriglobia; order Acidiferrales; family UBA7541; genus Palsa-147. Next base: position 13,736 of record DAITPO010000004.1, read on the forward strand.
TAAGTGGACAGTGGTTGCGGTGCTTGCCCTGGTGGTTCTCACAGGAGCAATGGGACTTAAGGCTGTTACGGCGCAGTCAGGCCACAACACGCCGGGCCCCATGCCCCCATCACCATGGTTCGCCGTAAACACTCCCGGACCGATGCCACCTTCACCTTGGGTGGTAAATACTCCGGGCCCGATGCCGCCGTCACCCTGGTAACGGGAACGACGTAAGCGGCTAGACGCGGAACAGAGCCAGGCTTCGCATTCTTAGTCGTTGAGTGAATGCTTAGCCGGATCGATTACGCGATTTGGATAGTAGGCTTCCTTGTGGAAGTCGGCGCGGTGGTGTGTTTTCTCATCCATAGAAACTTCTTCCGGTATATCTTCCTTGGTGTCTATCTCTTAGCAGCCTCTCTCGTTATGGTCGGGCAGTATATAACCATCCAAAAATTCGGCTGGTCGTCCGTCCAATATTGGTATTACTACTACTATTCCGAGAGCCTGCTCACCATCCTGCTGTTTTTCGTCATCATCCAGTTCTACGACCTGGTATTTCAGGAATTGAATGCTAGCCGCTATGTGCGGCGGGGCGCAATCATCCTGGTCGGCGCGACCGCCCTGTTCTCCTATTTGGTGATCCGTGCGAATCAGGACCACATTACGAGCCGCTTCGTGGTCGAGTTGGGCCAGAATCTCTATTTTGTGGGCGTCGTGCTGACCTATCTCCTCTGGGGCGCGATCCTGAAGCTGCGCGACACCCGCACGCGATTGATCCAGTTAGTGCTAGCTCTGGGCGTCTATTTCAGCGCGACTGCCGCCGCCTACGCTTTGCGTAATCTTTTCCCATCGCTCCAGCCGGCCGTTCTTCGCTGGGTGCCACCGATCGTCGGGGTATGGTTGCCCGCAGCCTGGGCCTTCACGATGATGAAGGTCTCGGAAGACGCGCGTCTGGTGACCTCTCATTTGCTGGCGAGGGCCCGATGATTATTCCGGTCCTCATCTGCGTCATCTCTTTCGCCCTGTTGCTGCAATTCTTCGTTTCGTACTGCCGCTCGGTGATCGCCGCCGGGAAGAAATCAGAACTCTCGCCGCAAGTGCGCGAGATTGCCGGAATCCGCAACGACAAGCTGCACGAAGAGGAATTTTCGCGCCTCGTGCAGCTCCTGAGGCTCTGCCCGGGCAATGGCGCTGACGATGGAGAGATCCGCGCCGTGGGCGTCTATTACTCGCTGCTCGCTGCGCTCCGCGGCGCGTTCCGTCCTTTGCTGCCGCGCATCGCTCGCTGGGCCCAGGCGGAGCGTGAAAGCTGCTCTTACTTCGCGGCAGTAGTGTTGGATCGCCGCATCACCTACAGCCGCGAGCTGCTGGCACAACATATGTCCGGTCACGTCTGATCGTAGACGAGCGCGGCGCGAATTCGAGCAGCCCGGCGTATCACCAGCCGGGCTTTTTTATTTTCCGGGGCTGGTAGCACCGCGCAGTGTAAAATTGAAGAGATCACTGTTGCCCCGTCGCAAAACCGTGAAATCGAAGCTCCATCTACGCATTACGCAAACGATTCGCGAGCACCAGATGCTCGCGCCCGGCGACCGCGTCGGCGTTTGCGTATCGGGCGGCGCCGATTCCGTCGCGCTGTTGCGGCTTTTTGACGAATTGCGCGCCGATATCGGTGTTTCGCTTTGCGTCGTGCATTTGAATCATGGATTGAGGGGCGATGCGGCGAATATGGATGAAGCCTTCGTCGCCAATGTGGCACGCGAATTGAATGTACCGTTCTTGGTCTCGCGCGAGGACGTGGCCGCACTCGCGCGCCGCAATCACTGGAACCTTGAAGATGCCGGCCGCCGGGCGCGCTACGGATACTTCGAGCAACTCGTTCGCGAAGGCCAATGCACAAAGGTTGCCGTCGCGCACACGGCGGATGACCAGGCCGAGACGCTGCTGGCGCGGATTCTTCGCGGCACGGGATCGCGCGGGCTTGTGGGAATCTATCCTGTACGCGGCGCCGTAATCCGGCCGCTGCTTGACGTGCGCCGCGAAGAGCTGCGCGAATATCTCCGCGCCAAAGGACAGGAGTGGCGCGAGGATGCCAGTAATCTCGACACAACCCGGCTGCGCGCCCGGCTCAGGCACAATCTGCTGCCGGTACTCGAGCGCGACTTTGCTCCCGCGATCGTCGAGCGGCTTGGAAATCTGGCGGGACTCCTGCGCGACGATGAGGATTTCTGGAGCGCTCTCGTCGATGAGCGCCTGCAAGCGGTATGCAGCCAATCAGGCGGCACAACCTCGATCAGCCTCGAGCAGCTTCTGGCCCCGCTCCCGCAAATCGCTCGAGAGCCCAAGGCTTCGCTCGCTCTTTCCAAGCGCCTGATTCTGGCTCTCCTCCGAAGAGCCGCCGCCGGTGAAACCGGCTTCGACGCCGGGCACGTACATCAAGTGCTGCATCTGGCCAGCGAATCGCAGAGCGGCCGGCGAATCGAGTTGCCGCACGGCGTAAATGTAATTCGCAGCTTCAATCGGCTGGAGTTTGTACCCCGGAAGGTGACGGAGACAGCGCGGAGCGAGCCAGCGATCCCGGCCGGGGAGCGTACCTATGAATATGCCGTCGCCTTACCGGACGATGGGGCCGCAACCATCGAGGTTCCAGAATTAGGGGCACGTTTCTGCCTGAAAGCCATTGACTGGCCTAGTACGGCGAGCGACACTAAACAAGGGACGGAAGCGCTCGACGCCGACCGTCTCACCCCTCCGCTCGTGCTTCGGAATTGGCGCCCGGGGGACGCGTGCCGGCTACCCGGAAAGCGTGCGGCGCAGAAGCTCAAGCGAATGTTTGCCGAGGGGCGGATCGGTCTGAACGAGAGAAAGAGTTGGCCCGTGCTGACCAGCACCGGGCGCGTCGCTTGGGTGCGCGGTTGGCCTCCGGCGGCTGATTTTTTGGCGCGGAAAGATACGCGCCGCGGGATTGTCGTGCGGCTCGAAGAACTCTGAGCTGGAAACGCCTGATTCGTGACGGGTTCCGGCCGGGTACTTATCGGCCGCTTCGGCATCTAATACTCAGGGCCACTTTTGGCTCCGGGGGCTTTGTACCAGTGGGAAAGGACGAGGTAGGCCTGTGAACTCTACGGTTCGGACCATCTTATTTTGGCTGGTGATGATCGTCTTGGCTGTCGTCCTTTGGCACATGGCTTCCTCCGGCGGGCAGACGGCGAAGGAAGATGAGCCCAGCTACACGAACTTCCTCTCGCAAATTCAGTCCGGCAACATCAAGGAAGTAACCATCGCCCTTTCGCAGAACAGCGCGGAAATTTCCGGCGTCTATCGCGAAAGCGGCATGAAATTCCGCAATGTGACCGTTGCCAATTCCTCGATTCCCGATATCACCAAGTCGCTGCAAGACAAGGGCGTGCTGATCAACATCAAGGAAGTGAAGAACAACGACTGGATCGCCTTCGTTGTGAATTTCGCTCCGCTCATACTTATCGTCGGCTTCTGGATTTTCATGATGAAGCAGATGCAGGCGGGCGGGAACAAGGCGCTGAGTTTCGGAAAGTCGCGCGCGAGATTGCTGACTGCGCAGCAGAAGAAAGCAACTTTTAAAGATGTTGCGGGAATTGATGAAGCCAAGGAAGAACTCTACGAGATTATTGATTTCCTGAAGGACCCGCAGAAATTCCAGAAATTGGGCGGAAGAATTCCGAAGGGCGTGCTGTTGGTTGGTCCTCCGGGAACGGGAAAGACTTTGCTGGCGCGGGCGATTGCCGGTGAAGCGAATGTGCCGTTCTTCTCGATTTCGGGCTCGGACTTCGTCGAGATGTTCGTCGGCGTGGGCGCGAGCCGCGTTCGCGATTTATTCGAGCAGGGCAAGAAGAATGCCCCCTGCATCATTTTCATCGATGAAATTGACGCGGTCGGACGCCATCGCGGCGCCGGACTCGGCGGCGGGCACGACGAGCGCGAACAAACTTTGAATGCATTGCTCGTCGAGATGGACGGTTTCGAATCGAACGAAGGCGTAATCCTGATCGCCGCCACAAACCGGCCCGATGTTCTCGATCCGGCTCTGCTACGGCCGGGCCGCTTCGATCGCCGCGTAGTAGTGCCGCGGCCGGACGTGAAGGGCCGCGAGGAAATTCTGCGCGTGCACACGCGAAAAGTGCCGATCTCCGACGACGTGGATTTGTCCGTCATCGCGCGCGGCACTCCGGGATTTTCCGGCGCCGATCTCGCCAATCTCGTCAATGAATCCGCGCTTTGGGCTGCGCGCCAGAATCGCAAGACCGTCACCATGGCGGACTTCGAGATGTCCAAGGACAAAGTCCTCATGGGCGTCGAGCGCAAGTCCATGATTCTCTCCGAAGAGGAGAAGAGGAACACGGCGTATCACGAGGCTGGCCACGCGCTGGTCGCGGCCATGACTCCGGGCGCCGATCCGCTGCACAAAGTGACGATTATTCCGCGCGGCATGGCGCTGGGCGTCACCATGCAATTGCCCATCGACGACAAGCACACTTACACGAAAGAATTCCTCGAATCGCAACTCGCCGTGCTGATGGGCGGCCGCGCTGCTGAGGAAATGTTCTTGCAGCATCTCACCACCGGCGCCGGAAACGATATCGAACGCGCTACCGACATCGCGCGGCAGATGGTCTGCGAATGGGGCATGAGCACTCTCGGCCCGCTTACTTTCGGCAAGAAGGAAGAAGCCATCTTCCTTGGCCGCGAGATCGCGCAGCATCGCGATTATTCCGAAGACACCGCCATTCGCATCGATAAAGAAGTGCACTCGATCGTCACCAGCGGCTACGAACGCGCGCGCCACATTCTCGATACCAATCGCGGCGCTCTCGAGCGCGTCGCGCAAGCGTTGCTCGATCGCGAAGTTCTCGACGCCATCGAATTGAAGCTCTTAATCGAAGACAAGCCGTTGCCGGAGAAGCCGCAAGCTTCACCGCCCGCGCCGCCGGTCCCGAGCCGCGAGCCGCAACTTTCGCTGCGGCCCGAGCCGCGGCCAATGCCGGGCCTGGCCAAAGGCGAGAAGCCAGCGCCGGCCTGAGCTATTTAATTTCATCTCCGCAGGGTCAAAAGGGCAGGCGCAATCGCCTGCCCTTTTTTGTAGCGCCGGCGTCCCCGCCGGCATCTTACGATTGCGATCTCGCTAGAGACTTCGTTTACGCGCGGACTACACATCCCAACCAGGTCAGATAATTCCACGCCGTGCGCCGCTCATCATCGGGGCTCTAGCCGACATTTGTGCTCGTAAGATGCCGGCGGGGACGCCAGCGGTACCTATCGCATTCCACAGCATGTGGACTTGCGCCTGCAATTGCCTTTAGGCGTAAAATGTGTACATGACGAACAAGGCTGACGGCACAATCCGCGTTGAATGTCCCTGCTGCCGCGCGAAGCTGAACGTCGACCCGCAACTCGCCGTCGTTCTTTCGCACGAGCCGCCCGTACGACCACCCTCCATCGATTTCGACGATACGGCACGCCTCCTGCGCGAACAGGCCGAACGCGTCGAGGAAAAATTCCGCCTCTCGGTCGAAGCTGAGAAGACGAAAGAAGACGTCCTCGCCCGCAAATTCGCCGAAGGCTTGAAGAAAGCGAAAGACAAGCCCATCGAACGACCGTTGCGCGACTTTGACCTCGATTGAACTCTGTGCGTTCAGCTTGCTGCGCACTCCCTGTCGTTGGGTGCCCCATGCGCCGTCGTTGCGCGTGGGGCTTTTGCGGCCACCGCCTGCTCCTGCAATCTTTAATCCCGATCGCCGGCCTAGCTATTGGCCTCTGCGCCTCGTCCCTTTCAGCGCAGACTAATCAAAAACCGAAACCTCCGAAGCCCGCGCAACTCGACGCCGGCGTTTCCTTCGAGCGCGATAAAACTTCGGGCGAGCTTCATATCGTCCAACCGGTCGCGGCGCAGCCGGCCAGCCCTCCGGGCGAACCTCACCCCTTGCGCGTGCACGTCAATCTCGTCCCGCTAAATTGCAATGTGTTTTCACCTGACGGCAGTTCCGTCGCGGGCCTCGCGCGCGAAGATTTCCGTCTCTTTCAAGACGGAATCGAGCAGCACATCGCCTATTTCGATGCAGGCAATGATCCCGCAAGCGTCGCGCTAGTGATCGACGCGAGCCCCAGCGTTCTGCCGGACGCTCACGCCGTGCGGGATGCCGCGCGCGGCCTGGCCGATGCGCTTGCGCCGCGCGATGAAGTGGCCGTGGTCGAGTTCTCGGCCCATTCCTACGTGCTCGCGCCCTTCTCCCGCGACCGCGCGCAGCTCGAAAGCGCCATCGCGCACGTCAATGTTCGCGCTCTCTTCGGCGATACCGGCGGCTCGAACATCTACGAGACCATCTATCTCACCGCGCAGAAGCTGTTTCGCGGCCGCACTGGCCGGAAAGCGATCTTGCTTCTCACCGACGGCGAAGACAACGGCCTCGGCCTGACGCTCGCGTCCGCAAACGCCGCAAAAGATTCCGGCGCCTTCGCTCCCGCGCTCAAATTTGACGACGTCGTGCGCGGCCTCGCGGCCGAAGGCGTGGAAGTCTACGCCGTCTCAACGCAAAATCGCCCGAAGGTCCTGACCGATGATTGGCTGGCCGCGCATTCCAACCGCACGCTGCTGACGGAAGAAGCGCGCGAGCGGGGCATTCCGGCTTACACTCTCTTCCTCGCGGAGTTGGTGCGCCGCGCCGGCGGCGGCCTCTACTTTCTGCGCGAAGCCGAGAGCAGTCGCGACGCTTTCGAGAAAATAGCGGGAAACATTCGCACGCAGTACACGCTCGGCTTCTATCCGGCGGGCGAGAATGCCGCGGCGCCGGGCTGGCACGCATTGCGCGTCGAAGCAGCAGGCAAAAACAAGCTGCGCGCGGTGAATCGCGCGGCGTATTACGTTCCCGGCAAAGCGGCGCAGTAAAAAGTACCGCCGGCGTTACGAAGATAAATTCAGGAAAGAATTCGTGGCACGCAGAAAACAATTCAAGCTGCGGCTTCCCTCGCGAACACTCGAGCTCGGCGCGCGGACGCTCGTGATGGGCGTTCTGAACCTCACACCGGACAGCTTTTCTGACGGCGGTAAACTCTTCAGCCTGAATCGCGCCGTCGAGGCCGCCCTCGCGATGGAAGCCGCCGGCGCGGATATTCTCGACATCGGCGGCGAATCCACTCGTCCTGGATCCAACGCAGTCTCAGCACGCGAAGAATTGGCGCGCGTCCTCCCGGTGCTCCATGGCTTATCAGGCCGCTTGAAAACTCCGATCTCGATTGATACGCGCAGATCGGCGATTGCTGACGCCGCCATTGCCGCCGGCGCCCAAATCATAAACGACGTCACCGGGCTGCGCTTCGATCCTGAAATCGCGGGCGTCGCCAAACGCCGTCACGTTCCGCTGATCCTGATGCACATGCGCGGTGAGCCGCGCACTATGCAAAAGCAGCCATTCGCTCGCAACGCCGTCCAGGACGTGCTCAGCGGCCTGAAGCGATCGATTGCCATCGCGCTCAAGGCCGGCGTGCCGAAATCACAAATCATCGTCGATCCTGGAATCGGCTTCGGCAAGAGCTTTCGGCAAAATTACGAGCTGATCGCGCGTCTCGGTGAAATCGGAAGTCTCGGTTATCCGATCCTAATCGGCACATCGCGAAAAACATTCCTCGGCACAACGTTGGACGGCAGGCCGCCCGAAGAACGCATCTGGGGCACGGCGGCAACAGTGGCGGCGAGCATCTTGGCGGGCGCACACATCGTGCGCGTTCACGACGTCGAGGAAATGGTGCAGGTAGCCCGCGTCAGCGACAAAATTTTAGAAGCAATGAAAGGCTAGAGCGGCGGAGGCGGCGCGACGGGACCAGCAGATGCAGCCGCGGCTTTCAGCTTCTTTTCTGCAGAATACCTCCGAACCTCAATCAAAATAATCGTGATCACCGCACCGCCGCCGAATACGAAAATACAGGCGAGTCCTCCAAGGATAAGTCCGACGAATCGGCCAATGTGCGGATCTCCCACCGCAAACACGGCCTCGTCATGCGGCTGCCCGTCATTGTAGCGCCCTACAACTGTATAGCTCCCTGGCTTGACGACGCGGAACCAGAAGACCAAGCGCCCGGTCCTGCCATTGATATTGTACGTTTCGGACATGCTCGGCTGGAGGAGCGGGAGCGTTTCCTGAGTCTCGTTGTTTACCACCGTAAAAGACAAGCCGGGCACGCGCTGCCCGGTATCGAAAACTCGCCCGTTGAATTCCGATTGATTCTCATAATATATCTTGTAGTCTCCCGCCGTTTGGAATGAAACGATCGTCTCTCCTGGGAATATCGCGCGGGTGAGACCGCCCTGCATGGTGTTGATGGCCGCGGCGACGATTTTGTATCCGCAAGTGGTTCCGGCTGCGATCAGGCCTAGCGCGACCAGATAGAACCAGCGGCTCGGCCGAATTTTATGCGACGCTGCTTGGGATTCGTTCATATTGGAAATAAATACCCCATCATTGATTGCGCCGATTGTACGCTTGTAGGGGCCGGGGTTCACCACCGGCCCGGTTTGGTTTTTGGTTTTTTCCCGATCGGCTTTTCGACGAACACCGAAAACCTAAAGCCACCCCGGGGGCGTGGTAAACCCGCCCCCCCCGACACTGGGGTATCTGCTGTCAGCCACCGCGCCCCTCGCTTATAATTCGCGGCGAGGATCATTACCGATGCGAATCCCGCTGATGCGCGCGCTTCCTACCCTGCTCTGCACGCTCTTTCTGTGCGCCATTTCCACGCAAGCGCAACTCCCGCCCGTGAAGCCGCCGCCACTGCAGCCGCCGCCGGGCGATCACACTTGCTCGGTCGCGAATACCTGCGCGGACATCGCCCCGGGAATGATCCGCAGCGCCGAGGGCCCTTCGCCGCTCGAAGAAAATCTGCGCCATCTGACGGACGAAATTGGCGGCCGCGTCTCCGGCTCGCCGGCTGCGGAAAAAGCTGCAGGCTGGGGCGTCGAAGCCTTCCGTCACGCGGGGGTCGACGAAGTTCACACCGAAAAATTCACCATGCCAAGCGGGTGGAGCGAAGGCAAAACGCACATCGAAATTCTTGCGCCTGGCTCATTTCCGGTACATGCCGTTTCCGTAGGCTGGTCGCCCGCAACGCCGGACGGAGGAATCACCGCCAACGTCGTTGACGCAGGCGCCGGCGATGAAGCCGGCTTCGCAAAAGCCAGCAGCGCTGCGAAAGGCGCGATCATTCTGGTTCATCAGAACTTTCTCATCACCTGGGACGATCTCTTCGAAGAATATGAGCGCGCTCCGGTGGTGATCGATCGCGCCGTGAACGCGGGCGCAGTAGCCATCTTCTGGATGTCCACGCGCCCCAATCTTCTGCTTTACCGCCACACGAATTCCGCGAACGGCGAAATCGAAAAGCTCCCGCAGGCTACTCTCGCCCGCGAAGACGCCGAACGCATGGCCCGCTTTCTCGCCAACAACGTGCCGGTGCAAGTCCATTTCGACATGCCCAACAAAATCACCGGCCCGGTCGAATCGGAAAATGTCGTCGCCGAAATTCGCGGGCGCGAAAAGCCCGACGAGTTCGTTCTGTTGGGAGCGCATCTCGATTCCTGGGAGCTGGGAACCGGCGCGCTCGACAACGGCTGCAACGCCGCGATGGTGATTGACGCCGCGCGCGTGATTCACGCTTCCGGCACCATTCCGCGCCGCTCCATTCGCTTCGTGCTCTTCACCGGCGAGGAGCAGGGCATGCTCGGCTCGGCGGCTTATGCCCGCGCGCATCGCAACGAACTCGATGAAATGGATGCCGCCATAATTTTCGATTCCGGCGTCGGGCGCGTCACCGGCTATTCGCTTAGCGGCCGCAAGGACGTAGCCGAAGCCGTGAAGCAAGCGATTGAGCCCACGCAATCACTCCATGCCAACGACATCACTTTCGACGCCGAAATCGGCACCGACAATTTCGATTTCTTGCTCGAAGGCGTCCCGACGCTGGTGGCCAATCAGGAGCCGGCAAATTACATGCTCAACTATCACGCCGCTTCCGACACTTTCGACAAAGTGGATATCGCCGAGCTGAAAAAGCATGTCGCGCTGGCTGCCATCGCCGCATTCGGCATCGCCGATCTCCCTCAACGCGTGGGCAAGCGCCAATCCCGCGTCGAAATCGAAACCCTGATGAAAGAAACCGGCATGGACGAACAAATGAAACAAATGGATCTCCAAAAGCTCTGGGACGATGGCATCCGCGGCCGCGAACGGTAGCGCCGGCGGCAGGCGATTGGAAATCGTCGTGTTCGCAATTGCCTGAGTCAGCACGAACAGAACGTGTGGAACCTTGCCGTTATGCCTCCTCGCGTATAATTAAAGCGATGGGAACTGCGCTCGACGCCAGAGCTTCCAAGAAAGTGCGGGCTGCGAAGCCCGCTGGCCCGCGGATCGCCGCGCTGCCGGGGCGAGTGCTGGGTCTCGATTACGGCCGGCGGCGTATCGGACTCGCGGTTACCGATGAGCTGCGCATCACCGCTCGGCCCGCGGGAATCCTCGAACGCAAGAACCGCCGCGACGTGATTCGCCGCCTGCGCGAAATCGCGCGGCAGCATGGCGCGCGCCGCATCGTCGTCGGCTATCCGCTGAATCTCGACGGCACGGCCGGCGAAATGGCTGAAGAAGCCGCCCGCTTCGCCGCGCGCGTAAGAAAAGAACTCGGCATCGAGGTCGAGTTGGTGGACGAACGCCTCACCAGCTGGGCCGCACATCAGGAAATGGCGGAAACTGCACGCGCGTCCAAGCGCGACGACCGCGCCACCGCGCCCGAATCCGACGACCTGGCCGCTGCAATCCTTCTCCGCGACTATCTCGCGCGCGAGCCGCTCAAACGCACCGCATCGCGCCGAGGGGAGAAATAATCCCGCATGCGCCGCCTCGGGCTCCTTCTGCTTCTCTTCATCGCCGCGATCGGCGGATTCTCTGCATGGCTCGATCATCAAATCAGCCGGCTCTATCGAGGCTATTCCGGTAGCGCTATTTTCGTGGACATCCCGCGCGGCACTTCGCGCTGGCAAGTGGCCGAAATCCTTCGCGAAAATGGCGTCATACCCAACGCCGTGGCTTTCGATCTCCTGAGCCGCTGGCATCACAATCGCTCGCTGCAGGCCGGCGAATATCTTTTCGATCACTCGATGAACGAGCGCGAAGTCTTCTGGAAAATCGCCGGCGGCCACATCTACGTCCACTCGGTGCAGATTACCGAAGGCTGGACGATGTTCGAAATTGCCGACGCCCTCGAGCGCGAAGGCCTGGCCAATCGCGAGGACTTCCTGAAAGTGGCGCGCGATCCGACGCCGATTCAAGATCTGGACCCGGGCGCGAAAAGCCTCGAAGGATTTTTATTCCCTTCGACTTATGAATTCACTCGCCGCGCCACCGCGCAGCAAATCGCCGACGCCATGGTGCGGCACTTCCGCACCGTTTGGGCGTCGTTGAATCCAGATCCTGCCAACCCCGCGGCGACAACGCAGCAGATCGTCACCATCGCCTCGCTCGTCGAGCGCGAGACGCCGCAAGCTTCCGAGCGCCCGCTGGTCGCCGGTGTTTTCTACAATCGCCTCAGCAAGAACTATCCGCTGCAATGCGACCCCACGGTGCAATACGCCCTGGCTCTCGCCGGCCGGCCCACGCTCGTAGTGCATCACGCAGATTTGGAGGTCAATTCGCCGTACAATACCTACCGGCATGCAGGCCTGCCGCCGGGGCCAATAGCCAATCCCGGCGAGGCGTCCCTGCGGGCGGCAGTTTCGCCGGCAAAGACCGATTTCATGTATTTTGTAGCCAACGATCAGGGCGGCCATTTTTTCAGCAAGACGCTCGCGGAGCATAATCGCAACGTGACGCGCTACCGCAAGCGCCTCGAGAACGATACGTCCGGCGCCAACGCCACGCCGGGAAACACAGGCGGCCCAAACCGGCATCGGAGTCCATCGTGAGCCACAAGGAAAAAAATTCGCATCCGCTCAAGGAGACGACCAAGAAGGAGTTGATCCTTGAAGCGGCGCGCGGCCTCGCTAAAGAACGTTACACGCCCGCTGAAATTGAGCAGATCCGCCGGCAGATGATCGTTCTTGCCGGCCCTGAAGCCAGCACTTCGCCCGAGTACATCGTCTCCGTGCTCGAAGACGCCGGCCTGCGCGTGATTTGGTCCACGCACGTGGATGAAGAAGGCCTCTACGAAGAGGAATTCCACGATCTTCTGCACTTCTCGACGCTCGAAGAGGCCGAGATGTGCATCATTCGCCTCGACGAGTTGCTGCGAAAGTTTCAGAGCGATGGCGAACATGCCGCCGTCGAACGCGCCCGCGAAGTCGGCCGCCTGGGCCGCCGCCGCGCCGAAATGATTGCCCGGAATCACAAAGTGGAAGAAGCCAAGCGCGCCGAAAAAGAAGAAATCGCCCAATGGTTCGCCATCTGGCTGGAAACCCCCGACGCGTTTTTCGATTGGCTGGAAGTGCGCAAGCAATCGCCGGATTTCGAGAAGCGCTTCGGCGGTGCCACAGGTAGCCAAGCCGCCGGCGCGTGATAAATGGTTGCTCCGCGTCCTCTGCGTCTCTGCGGTAAGTCTCGGTGCGACTGAATGAACCTACTCGATGTGGAACCTCTCGATCTTGGCCCTGATGTCAAAGCCATTAGCATTGAACTTGCTGATCCGGGAATCGATCGCGAACCGATCCGCGGCGAGGAAGGCGTCAATACTTGGAGCCGCATCCTCCCCGCGCTGGCTGGTAAAGAACCCTGGGCCCTCGATTTCTATAGCCACCTGGATCGCGTCCGCGATTTCTGCACTACGCATAGCATCAAATTCCGCGACGCCGAGACCCGCTGCATCGTGGTTCCTGCGCCGGAGCCGGCCCAACTGGAAGAATTGCTAGCCCGGTTCGAAGCCGAGACGTTTGGCGCGCGCGCCGGTGCTCTGGCCGGAGCAGGCGACCCTGCGCTCGAAAAAGAGCTTTCGCGCCAGGGCGCCGATGCCTACCACCACGCCTTCGCGAATTACCTCTTCTGCGCCATCTGCGATTTCGAGAATGGCTCGCTGGTGGTCCTGAGCAACCAGCTTTGGGCGAATCAGATCATCCGCCAAGTTCGCGGCGTCCTGGATACGACCAAGGTGGAAGTGCGGCTACCTGCCTGATCCGGCGGACCCGGGTGCGAAATCTTGAATTAAAAACTAGTGTTTTTTCCCGATTAGAGGGTGTCGCGAGCGATTGTTTTCTAGGACTTAGAGGCGTGTCTAATCGTGGGCTTCCCGATTAGATTTTGGCGGGCTCGAGGCTCGAGATCTAGGTTCGCGGCATCCTTGCCGGGCATTTTGGATCTATCCTCCAAGTTGTTTGACGCGGATCGCGGCCGCTTTGGCGAGCCGTTCTGCGCCCTAAGATTGTGTGCTGCCAGAGCTCTTATAACTATACGGTCATTATAAGTCAATGGTACTAATTCTTAAAATTGGAAATTTTGGGTAGAGCGGGTGTGAATTTGGGAGAAATTGAAACGGAATGGGTAGAGTCGCGGCAAGGGGACGCGACGGCGGGGTCTTAACGTTGGTGAGAACGCGAGAAGACGAACCTCAGCGGCTAAAGCCGTGGCGATTTCGCGGTAGTTTCGGCACGGCTGAAGCCGTGCGCTGACAAGACATCGTAGGTCTCACAGACGTTCGGAAAACCTCTACCGTAGCTTCCAGGAGCCAGCGCTAAAGCGCATCGGATTGGGGGTGGCCGTTTTCGGAGCGCTGAAGCGCTCCTCCCCCGCATGAATGCGGGGGCTGCCACCGAAAAGCAGGAACGCGGGCTTCGGTCGCAAACCCAAATCTACACCGGGCCGGTGGTGAACCCCGGCCCCTACGCGGCTGCGGCCCTACAGGCACTGGCCCTTGCGCGGATTTGGATTCTGATGCTGGCTTGTTACCCGATTCATACCCGATTCATTGACTTGGTTTGGGGCGACACATAGAATCGGCGCGAAATGGCGGATGCGGAGTCTTTGATCGGCCGGACTGTCTCGCACTATCGCATCGTCGAGAAGCTTGGTGGCGGCGGTATGGGCGTTGTGTATAAGGCCGAGGACACCAAGCTGCACCGTTTCGCAGCGCTGAAATTCCTGCCGGAAGGGCTTTCCAAAGATCATCAGGCGCTCGAGCGTTTTCAACGGGAAGCGCAGGCTGCTTCGGCGCTCAATCATCCGAACATCTGCACGATTTACGACATCAGCGAAGAAGACGGCAAGGCTTTCATCGTCATGGAGTATCTGGATGGCGTGACGCTGAAGCACCTTATCGGCGGGAAGCCGATGGAGCTGGAGACTCTGCTCGGGCTGGCCATTCAGATTGCCGATGGCCTCGATGCGGCGCACGGTGAGGGCATCGTCCATCGCGACATCAAGCCGGCAAATATTTTCGTGACGCGGCGCGGGCACGCGAAGATTCTGGATTTCGGACTGGCCAAAGTGAGCGCCACGAAAAATGCCGCGGCCAACGCGGACACGCTTGCCACTGAGGAAGTCGCGGCGGACCAGCTCACCAGTCCGGGGAGCACACTGGGAACGGTTGCGTATATGTCGCCGGAGCAGGTGCGCGCGAAGGAGCTGGACGCGCGCACGGATTTGTTTTCGTTTGGCGCGGTGCTTTATGAAATGGCCACGGGGCAGTTGCCGTTTCGCGGAGAGAGCACCGGCGTCACGTTCAATGCGATTTTGGAACGGGCGCCGGCGCCGGCGGTGCGCCTCAATCCGGATTTGCCGACGAAACTGGATGAAATCATCACTAAGGCTTTGGAGAAGGACCGCAATCTGCGTTACCAGCACGCCTCGGAAATGCGCGCCGATCTGCAGAGGCTGAAACGCGATACGGATACGGGGCGCTCGGGCGCGGGTTCCGCGGAGTCTTCTGCCGCCGCTCAGGCAGTCTCGTCCTCGACCGTATCATCCGCACCCGTGGGGCAACCAGCGAGCGCGGTTGCCAGCTCCGATACTCGAATCGCGGTTGGATTATTGGCGCGGCACAAGACGGCATTTCTTGTCGCCGCTGCGGCGATGGTTCTGATTCTGGCGGGGCTCGGCTATGCGGCTTATCGCTGGTTCTCGCCGGGTTCAGGGGCGCGAATCGATACTCTGGCGGTGCTTCCTTTCGCCAATGTGACGGCGGACCCGAACACGGATTACCTGAGCGACGGGCTAACTGAGAGTTTGATTGGAAGCCTTTCGCGGCTGCCGAATCTGACAGTGCGGCCGCGTAGTTCCGTGATGCGCTACAAATCCAAGGACGTGGATCTGCAAAAGGCGGCCAGCGAGCTGCAGGTCAGCGCCGTGGTAACAGGCCGGGTGACGCAGCACGGCGATTCCTTGCTGATCAGCGCGGAGCTGACGGACACGCGGAACAATCGCAGCCTTTGGAGCGAGCAATATGATCGCAAAGTCTCCGATGCGCTGACGGTGCAGCGCGAGATTTCCGATGAGATCGCGGCGCGGCTACGGGAAAAATTAACCGGCGAGCAGAAATCGCAGCTGGCCAAAGGCGGCACCAACGACTCCGAAGCGTATGGCCTCTATCTCAAAGGCCGTTACTACTGGGACAAGCGCACGCGGGAGGGCATCGCGAAATCGAAGGACTACTTCCAGCAAGCCATTGATAAGGATCCGAATTACGCGCAGGCGCACATCGGACTGGCGGAATACTACGACGTCCTGTCCGTGTATACCGCCGTGCCGGCTGCCGAGACCAAGCCCAAAGCCATGGCCGAGGCTAGAAAGGCGCTGGCGATCGACGAGGCGCTCCCCGAAGCGCACGCATTGCTGGGGATCGCGTACGACGACGATTGGAAGTGGGATGACGCCGAGCGCGAATTTCAGCGTGCGCTGCAGCTCGATCCGAACAACTCGCGGGCGCACATCCTTTACGCAATTCATTTCGAATACCTGGGGCGGATGAACGAGGCGATCGAAAATATCAATCGCGCCATCGCTCTCGATCCGCTGAACATGAACGCGCTCGACAATTTATGCGAGGCCTATCTCTATACCGGGGAGCCCGCGAAGTCCGTCGAAGAGTGCAAAAAGATCGTGGAGATCGATCCCACGTACGCCAACGCGCATAACCACCTCTCCACGGCATACCGCATGTTGGGACAATACGACCTGTGGCTGGACGAGTGGATGAAGCAGGTCGCGGGCAACAATGATGCGGCAGGGATCGCGCTGGTGAAGGCGAATCAAGAGGCGTATGCGAAAGGCGGATATCAGGGAGCGTTGCGGCGGGATGTGGAGCAGATGGCGGAACTGAGCAAGCACGCGTATGTCGATCCGGCGCTCGTAGCAGGCGATTACGCGATGCTCGGGGAGAAAGATCAAGCGTTCGCCTGGCTGGAAAAGGGCTACGCTCAGAAGAGCGCGTTCATGCCATATATCAAGGTTGCGCCGGAGTTGAGTTCGCTGCGATCGGATAAGAGGTACGCGGATTTGGTGAAGCGCATGGGCCTTCCTTAGTAGTCACGTCTTGCGCGGCGCGAAACACGCGCGGCGACCGTTCGCTGTGTTCTCGCAGCGCAGCGCTTGCTGCTGGTGCCAAATTCTCCTTTGTAGCGCCGGCAGCTTGCCGGTGGTTTTCTCCCAGTTTTGACGTTTCCAGTTTTCAGTGACTTTGCTGATATCGTGCTCGTCTGTAGGTCCGAAGGGACGCCGGAACTGCGAGACCGATTTGCGGCGAGGTCCGTGCGGGCATCCCGGTAGGCATTACGAAGAGCGGACGCAGCGAGCCGCGCCCCTACGGGGAAAATACGGCACGCACAAAATCTGCGACTCGCAATTCTACTCTTACTGGGTCCGCGACCTGGTGGAGCTGATCTTACCCGACTTGCGCTGAATTTCCGCCTTTCGTCCATTACCATTTCGGCAAAGTCCCATTGCTCTGATCGAGCGCACCCGACAAACTTGGGAAAGAGGCGCCATGACAATCACATTCACGCGTGGAATCACCGACCCGACGCTCGATCCGGCGCTGGGCGCGAATTCGGCGCCCATTCTCGAAAATCATCCCACGCAGAGCGCTACGACGATCTATGGCTGGGGCGCGGTGTTGTTCGGCGTCCCGTTCCTGGCAGTCGGGGTGTGGATCAGCCTGGCCGCCCTGCGCGTCGTCAATGTGAGCAAACCGGTTCCCGACGCGGTGATCGGAATTTTCGGGGCGCTATTTTTTCTTAGCGGCGCATTTTTTCTGATTCACGGCCTGGTCGGAGTCGCGCGGAAGTGGCGGTACCTGAGGGCCGCGGCTCAGCGCCCTGGCGAACCGTGGCTGTACGATTTTCACTGGCATCAGGAAGGCGTGGCCTTCTCGGCGTTCGATGCCATGATTGGACGCCTGGTCGCCGCGCTGCTGTGGTCCGCGTTTCTCGTTCCATTTTTCTGGATCGGATTGAATGTCCGCGGCGCGATGATTTTTGCGATTTTTGCGTCGCTGTTCGCTCTGGCCGGCCTCGCTTTCTGGTACCGCTGGCTGCAGATGCTGGCGGACCTGATTCGTTACGGCAATAGCTTTCTGAGCTACGATTCGTTCCCCTACTCGCTGGGCGGAACTCTGCGGGCTCGACTGAGGGCGCCGCATCACATGGAAGACATCGACGCGCTGACGCTCACGCTGCGGTGCGTACAGGAAAAATATGTGACCACCGGCAGCGGCCAGAATCGTTCCACGCGCGTGGTGAGCTACGAGATTTACAAGGAAGAGGCCACGCTCGATCGCGAGCGTCTCGCAGGGTATGCCGGCGCGGAAATTCCGGTGGAATTTCACGTTCCCGCCGATCAGCCGACCACGAATCTGGCGTCCGCGCCGCCTATTTACTGGGAAATCCAAGCCTGCGGTAACTCCAGCAAAATCAATTACGAAGCGTACTTCCTGGTCCCTGTATACAAGGCCCCCTGACGCCTGGCCGTGCGGACGGTGCGGGCGAGTCGCAAATGTATGTTTCGCACCGATAGTACGGTCGTACCATTTCGCCCGCCGATAGTCCTAGTACACTAATTCCCATAGGCAGGTGAATTGCACGTAGCCGAAGTGTCCTAGATGCCCAGCGAAACGACCATACCGAACGCACGCGCTTTTGTCCGTAGCCTCAATGTTTTGTTGAAGTTCGCCCGGTTGTATGGATTGGAGCATGTGCGCTCGGCGGCCCAATTTGACTCTGCTTTTGAGGAATTGAGCGAGGCTATTTCGGCGGCTGGGCCGACTGGGCTGCTGCTGGGAGCAACTGGATCCCAGCTCCTCCTTGACGGTGTACCGTTAGAAACCACTCCTGCAGAGCGCAGTTTCGCCAATTTGCTTAGCGCGGCTGGGATTGCGAGCATTTGCTTCGGGAGGGGGTTGGAGCGCCACGAATTCGCGCTTTTCATTCGCGCGTTTATGGAGACGGGCTCGAAGGCTTCGGGACTCGCGGAAAAGCTCGCCGAGTTTTCAGGGAAGAATTCGAGCGGGTCGATTCGCGTGAATGAGATTCGCTTCGTGGCTGAAGATTCGGCCTATTCCGAAGCGCGCGTTGCCGCGCAATTGACCGTGCGCACGCTGGGCGGAGATTCCGATCAGATTCAAGAATGGTTCCGAAGCCCGGAGAAAATGATTCAGCTCATCGCCGCAGCCGAAGGTGCCGCGCATCCTGGCGGCGGCTCGGGCGCCGGGACGGAATCGTTCGCCGGACCAAGCGGCGGCGGCTATTCAGGCGCGGCAGGGCCGGGCGGCGGCGTCGGCAAAGGAACTGGAACGGGCGCGGGGAATGGCGCTCCAACCGGCGGCGGCTCATTCGGATTCTTCGGCGGGCTCGCCACAAGCGGAACAGGTGGCGGCGGAGCGGGTGCTGTCTCGCAAGAACCGCTGCCTCTCAGCGAACCGGAGATGCACAGTCTGCTGCGATTGCTCGCGCAGTTCGGTGAAGCGACGCAGGGGCACGGCAATACGCAGAATCTCGACGCTACGGCGTGGCAAGCGAAGCTGGCGCATCTGCCGCAAAACGCGCAGGTGACTTTGCGGCAGGCGCTTGCCGGCGTGATGGCTACCGCGCCGAAAGCCAAGCTTGACGGCACTACGCTTGTGCGGCTCGCCGAAGATTTGGCGATTCGATTCGCGCTGGAGCGCTATCAGCGCGGCGAAGTGCGCGTTAATGCTGTGCGTCAATTGCTGGACAAGATGGGCCAGGAAGTCGACACGCTGCGCAAGATGTTGCGCGCGCGCGAAGACAAGATGGCCAAGGCTGGGATCGCTGTCGAATCGCATGCGGATTTGCTCGACCGGCAATTCTGGGCCAAGGTTCCGGAGTCGGGTAAAAAGCAGGTGTTGCTCTCGACCGAGGCTTGGTGCATTCCGCCGCGGAACGTGCAGCAATTCGTCGAAGAGCTGCTTGGCCGCGGCGAATCCGATGCCGCGGGCGATATTTTGCTGCACTATGCTGCGTGCGTGCGCAATAAGGATTCTGAGGCGCGGCGCAAAGCGGCGATTGGGCTCGGGCAACTTGCTGAACTCTACAGCCGGGCTGCCAGCCAACGCTTGCAGACTGCGCTTGCCGAAATTGGCAAGCAGATGCAGGAAGAGCGCGAGCAGGAATTGCAATCTTTGCTGAGCGCGGCATTCGTGCGGTTGAGCCAGGAAGCGGCTTCGCGGCGTTATTACCGGGCGATGATTCAGGCGCTCGATTCGCTGAATTTGCTCGAAGCGGTGCGGCCGAGCTGGGTGCAAGGGTTGCGCCCGCGGCTGGGGATTGAAAATCGCGTTTCGGAATTCATTGATGATGCGGTGAATTCGGACAAGGTGGACGCGAGCCTTACGGATGTTTTGCGGCGCGTGCCGCAGGCTTCGTCGGAACAATTGGCGATTCGTCTTTCGCGGACCACGCGGCGCAATGAACGCGAGCGCGTTGTGGAACTCGCGAAAGCTATCGGCGAGCCCTGCGCGCAGCCTTTGCGCGCGGCGCTGCGCTCGGATCCGCTGTCGAAGGCCGCGAGCGTGGTCGGGCTTCTGAGCCGGCTGGATCCCATGGCGCTGGGTGAATATCTTCCCGCGCGATTGAGTGAAGGGCAGCGCTCGTTTCAAGATGCGGTAGTGCGGCAATTGGCGATCGCGGGCGCGCCGGAGCGGGGCCGCGTTCTGGTAAGTGTGCTTGATTTATTCGATTCGCTGGTGATGCCTTTCGCTGTGGACGAAATCGGGATGTGCGGCGATCCGGAAACGTCTGACAAGCTTTTGAAGATTGTCGAAGGTGAAGCGCTGCCGGGAAGTTCCGAATTTCTGCGCGTGAAAGCGATCGAGGCGCTGGGCCGCATCCGGGCGCCGGGCACTGCTGAGCGCCTGCGTCATTTTCTGGAAGACCGAAAAACTTTCGGCTGGGCTTATCCTGACGAGATTCGTACCGCCGTCGCGCAGGCTCTTGCGAAGATTGATGCCGAATGGCTGCGCGCGTTCATTCCGAAATCGGGGCTGGACGCGGCAGTTCTCGCGCTCGCGCCGCTCGATCCGCGGCCGGAACGCGATTTTGTGCGGCATCGCCGGTATCGCCGCGTGCGGCTGTCGCACTCAGTGCCCGCGGTGGTCAGCTCGGCGCAGGGGAAGCAATCGCTTTCGATCAATGTGCTGAGTCTCGATGGCGGCATGGTCAGTGGCGATATGCAGCTTGCCGTCGGCACCTCGGCGACGTTCCGCATTCCTGCGGGAATGCGCTCGATCAATGCGCAGGCGGTTGTGCGCTTTGTGCGCTCGCATCAGGCAGGATTTGAGTGGGTAGGCATGGGCCTTGAAGATCGCGCCAAGCTGCGCCGCCTGCTCGTCTCGCTCGGCGAAGGCGAAGCTTCACACGCCACCTTCTCTCGAACGGAATAGCGGCGCCGTGCCCTCTCGCGCCGCTTGGGTCCTCGACTCATCTCACAGAATTGGCTCGCTCGTGGGCCAGGGATTCGCGACAGAGATTCGCCACTCCACTGCGACACCCCTCTCAGATGCCGGCGTACCAGGCATAGCCTGATTCGGGAGCTTCCGAGCCCAGACCCTTGCCGAACTTTTTCAGATTGTCGGTTACCGTCAGGTGGGTGATGAATTTCACGCTCTTGTAGCCGAGCTGGCGGGGGAGCCGCAAGCGAAGAGGCCCGCCGTTGCCGACGGGGAGTTCATCGCCATTCATGCCATAGGCGAGATAAGTTTGCGGATGCAAGGCGTCGGCCATATCGATGCTATCCCACCAGTCGGTATCAATCGAGAAGTACACGACGTATCTGGCTTGCGGGTGGACCTCGACAAGGTCCAAGACGTGGGAGAGCGGAACGCCGATCCACTCGGCGATGTAGGACCAGCCCTCTTCGCACGCGAGGATGGTGGTTTGGCTGCGAGAGGGGTAGCTCTTGAGCTGCGCTAACGAGAACGACGCGGGCTTGGCGACCATGCCGTCGATCGTGAGCCGCCAGTCCGCGAATCCGCCGGCTTGGAGGCGCTTGAACGCATCGCTCAGGGGCGGCATTTCATTCGCGAGCGGCGGATTGGAAATCTTGCTCTTAGGGAATTCACGGGCCAGCGAGTGCCTGGTCAGCAGCCGCTGGGCCGCGTAGGTCATCGTTTCGCCGAGGCCCCAGATGCCGCCGTGATCGGGCGGCATCAGCCCATACTTTTCGGCCAGGTGCGCGGCTACGCCCAGGCCCGAGACGCCGGCGGTCGCGGCGAGGCCGGAAACGATTAATTTGCGGCGCGAGAGGTTGCTCATACGCGCTCCTTATTGGCATCGGCGCGGCCGGTGATCATGGCCCTCATGCGATTCCGGAATCCGGATACGCAAACCATCACGACGTGGACGAGCAGGAAGAGCACGAGAGCCACGGAAACGAAAAAGTGCAGCGTGCGCGCGGATTGCTGGCCGCCGAGCAGAGTGACGGTCGCGGGAAACGCGGAAACGAAGGAGAGGGACATTGCCAGCCCCGTCCAGATGACCAACGGGAATAGAACGAAGATTACGATCAGGTAGGTGAGGCGCTGAAGCACGTTATATGACCAGGCTTCCGACTCACTCGGCCGCTTGAAGCGCAAGTGATTGGCGATGTCGCTCGACAGCGCCCGCCAGGAAAGATCGGCTGCTGCGGGGAACAGGTTTTTCCGGAAATGCCCTGAAAAGACGCCGTAGATTAAATAGAGCAAGCCCGTCAGGACTGCGATCCACGCCGTTTGGAAGTGAAGATAGCGGCTCCAGCCGTTCTGGTCCGGCAGCACGTAGCCATAGCCGGTGGGCACTAAGTTCCTTGAGGAAGGGATCGGAATTATAAACAGCGGCTTAGTCAATACGTTGCCGGTTTCGCCCCAATAGAAGCGCGGGTGAGAGATCAAAATTTCAATTCCGCTGAGGAGCAGGGCGAGGAAGCACAGCGTGATGATCCAGTGAGTGACGCGAACGAGGGCGGAGTGCCGCGCAGTAACTTTCGTAGCTGGGACGACCGAGGGGGAACTCGGGGCGTAAGCTTCCAGGGGCACGGATCCCGATCTCGCCAATTCTAATCTCCTGCCGGGGCTTCGACGTGATTCCGTAGAATGAGTGTAATCCTACCACGCTACAAGCACTGGGACGGATGAGTCCTCGATTACGGTCTACTTGGATGCAATCCACGTGCCTGATAAAAGTCCCGGTGGAAAACTGTACCGGGGCCGGGCGCGCGGACTTCCTGCTGAGGCGAATCGCTTCTCCCGCCGGGTCGTGCCAGACCTACGACCTACTCTCGCTAATCGCTTCCGGTAGATTCATCATTTTTGCAAGCGCGGGCCAGCGCGAGCTTTGCCGCAGAGGTTTCGCGTGCGGGAGCATCAGCAAGAAAATGACCCACGGCTCGCGTTGGTCCATGGCCTTCTCGGCCCAGTCAGCGGCCTGTTCGATTTCCGAGCAAATGAGATGGTAGTAGACGAAGCCGAAGGGAGCTCCAAATGCTGTGCCGTCTCCCAGTTTTTCTAGCAGTGCCTGCGCACGGCTCGAATCGCCAGTGCGCTTGAGCAGCCCGGCAACGTATCCAGCGGTTGCCAGTGCCCAGGGTGCCGTGGCATACGCCTTCTCGGCGAAAGCCAGCGCTTCTTCGATCTTGCCTAGTTGTGCGTAAGCAAGGCTCAGACAGAATTGACCGAGACGATAGTTCGGATCGAGTTCGAGGACGCGGCGGCACTCGCCGGCTGCGTCCGCATGCCTGCCGGCGGCCATGAGCGCGAAGGCGAGAAGGGAACGAAGTTGCAAGTTGAGAGGATCTCCCTGCACCGCATTCTCGCTCTCCTTTATGGCGGCTTCCGGCCGGCCAATGCAAAAGAGATACTGGCCGTACCTCATGCGCGCTCCGCCAGGGAGGGGCCCACGGGTCATGGCCATTTCGAAAAGCCGCCCTGCCTCCTTCCAGTTGTAGTCGTAGAACATGCATATCGCGGCGAGGCCGACGAGTGCTTCCGGCAGCCGAGGATCGATCTCCAACGCCTTTTGGTATTCAGCTCGCGCGAGAGGCATGGCCTCGTGCGCGGGAATCATGCCGTAGACCGAAGGAGAGACGAAAGTGCCGCCCAGCACGCTGTGGGGCAGGGCATATTGCGGATCGAGGGTCACAGCCTGTTTCAGGCAATCGCGGGCGCGCGCCACGGAATCCGGCGTGACGTTGTTGAGATGGTAGCGGGCGCGCAGGACAGCTTCGTATGCGGCAAGATTGGGCGTGTGTTGGCGGGACACATCCGATTGCACGGCGAGTTTTGTTGCCAGGGCCTTGGCGATGGCCCCGGCGATCTCATCTTGCAGAGCGAAGACGTCCGCCATTTCGCGATCGTAGCGTTCGGACCACAGATGCGATCCGTCTTCGGCGGTGATTAGTTGCGCGGTGACGCGGATGCGGCTCCC
Source organism: Candidatus Acidiferrales bacterium (assembly GCA_036833535.1). GTDB lineage: Bacteria > Acidobacteriota > Terriglobia > Acidiferrales > UBA7541 > Palsa-147. Next base: position 37,620 of record DAITPO010000004.1, read on the forward strand.
GGCGCGCCGCACGCTGCCTTCGAGAACGGTGCGGACGCCGAGCAATTCCGCGATCTTGCGGATGTCCAGGTCTTTCCCGCGGAAGGCGTACGCGGAGGTGCGCGCGATCACTTTCAGGCCGGGAATGCGCGCCAGGACGTTGATAATCTCTTCGCCCAGGCCGTTGCTGAAGTAGTCATTCTCTTGGTCACGGCTCATGTTGGCGAACGGCAGAACGGCGATGGAGGGAGCGCTCCCGACGGACGAGATTTGCGCAGCCGGCGTCGCTGGCGCGCCGGTGACGATCGCTGCGGTCGAACTCACGCTGCTGCCGCCAGCCTGCAGAGCGTCCTTCACTTCCTTCACGGACTGGAATCGATCCGCGGGCGATTTGCGCAGGCAGCGCGTGATAATGCTTTGCAATGCCGGCGTGGTTTCGAAACTTTCTGGCTCCCTGTGCAGGACGGCGGCCATGATGGCGACGGCGGAATCGCCGGTGAAGGCGCGCCGCCCGCTTAACATTTCATACAGCACGGCGCCGAACGAGAAAATATCCGAGCGTGCATCGGCGAGCTTGGCTTCGGCCTGCTCGGGAGACATGTACGGGGCCGTGCCCAGTATGGTGCCGGCCTGAGTCATGCTGAGGGCTGCTGTCTCGTCCGCTGCCTGCTCGCCGCTCCCGGCATCGCGGCTCAATAGCGCTAGCCCGAAATCGAGCAGCTTGATGCCGGACGGTGTGACCAGGATGTTGGCGGGCTTCAGATCGCGATGAATGATGCCCTTGGCGTGCGCGGCGTCGAGCGCATCACAAATCTGCACGGCGTAGCGCAGCGCCTGATCGACTGGGAGCGGACCGCGGAGCGGGGCGCCTTCGATAAACTCCATGACTAGGTAGGTTGGGCCGACGTCGTAGATTTGACAGATGTGCGGGTGGTTTAACGCGGCGATGGCTTTGGCTTCGCGCTCAAAGCGCTGCGAGAACTGCGCGGCGGAGACTTTAACGGCCACGTCGCGATTCAATCGCGGATCGTGTGCGCGATACACCTCTCCCATCCCGCCCGCGCCGAGCGGCGCGACGATTTCGTACGGCCCCAGTTTCGTACCGGATGCGAGTGGCATGCGCGGCGGAGATTATAACTTCACGCAACCTCTGTGCGAAAATTGCGCGGCCAGTAGAGGCTTTCACGCGGATAGCCGCACGATTCCAGGCAGATGACGGCGTACTCGGAAGTAATCCAAGTGCCTGATCAACGCGCATGTCGGAAACTGACCCACTACCTAACGGTGGCAGTACTCTAAGCGCTGAAGTATTCGCGGCGAGATGGTCACGGGAATTGACTCAAAATAGGATGCTCACGAGGCAAAGCTGTCAGGATTTCTACCCGTCCGGAACCGCTGTTCGCGTAATATAGCAGCCGTGGGAAAGACGGATGCGCGCTGCTGGGTCACCTGCCGTGACTTTCCTATCTTGAAAATCTAAACTTAGCCGATACTAGGTTTACGCAGCTTGAATTGACGGGAGGAAGCTTCGTGATTGTCGGTGTGCCTCGCGAGATCTTTCCGGGGGAGCGGCGCGTCTCGATGGTGCCTTCCGTTGTTCCGCTTCTTGCCAAAGTGGGCCTTGAAATGGTGGTCGAGGCGGGAGCGGGCATTGGGGCCGGCTATCCCGACGCCGATTACATCGCCAAGGGCGCGAAAATAATTGCCGAGCGCGCGGAAGTGTTTCGCGTTGCGGACATCATTGTCCAGATACTTTGCCACGGCTCGAATGACGTGACGGGCGCGGCCGACCTTCCTCTGTTTCATCGCGACCAGGTCTTGATCGGGTTTCTGCGTCCGCTTGGCAATTTGAAGACGGTTCAGGAGATTGCCGCGACGGGCGTAACGTCCTTCTCGATTGAGTTCATGCCGCGGACCACGCGGGCGCAGAGCATGGATGCGCTTTCGTCGATGGGAACGATCTGCGGGTACAAGGCCGTGCTGATCGCCGCGGATACTTTGCCGCGGATATTCCCGATGCTGACTACCGCAGCCGGCACGATTACGCCGGGCCGCGTGTTGGTGATTGGCGCGGGCGTCGCGGGGCTGCAGGCGATTGCTACCGCGCGCCGGCTCGGAGCAGTCACGTCTGCGTATGACATGCGGCCTGCCGCCAAAGAGCAGGTGCAGAGCCTCGGCGGGCGATTCGTCGAGCTGCCGATTGAAACGAAAGATGCGGAGGACGCGCAGGGATATGCGAAGGCGCAAGGCGAGGATTTTTACCGGCGCCAGCGCGAGCTGCTTGGGCGAGTGGTGGCCGAGAGTGACGTGGTCATCACGGCCGCGGTAATTCCGGGGCAGAAATCGCCGGTGCTGGTGACGCGGGACATGGTCGAGCGCATGGCGCCAGGCTCGGTGATCGTGGATCTCGCGGCGGAGCGCGGCGGCAATTGCGAGCTGACGAAGAGCGGCGAAACGACTGTCGAGCACGGCGTAACCATCATCGGGCGATTCAATCTGGCCAGCACGGTGCCTTACCACGCTAGTCAGATGTATTCTCGTAATGTCACGGCATTTATTCAGTATCTGATAAAGGATGGGAAGCTGAACCTCGACCTCGAGGACGAAATTGTACGCAGCACTTTGGTGACGCGCGGTGGAGAAATTGTGAACGCGCGCGTGCGAGAATTTTTCAAATTGCCGGCGCTGGCGGCGAAGTAGGACACGGAGAAAGGCCACGGCAGAGACGCAGAGGGCGCGGAGAGAATATCTATGAAGATGGATTTGATCACCAGTCTTTATGTGTTCATGCTCGCGGGATTCATCGGATTTGAGGTGATCCGCCGGGTATCGCCGCTGCTGCATACGCCGCTGATGTCGCTGACGAACGCGCTCGATGCTATCGCCGTAGTGGGCGCAATTCTCCTGGTGGGCGAGCACAAGAGCAGGCTTTCGACCATCCTTGGCACAATCGCGATCGTCGCGGCCACCAGCAACGTGGTCGGCGGCTTCATGATCACCGACCGCATGCTCAAGATGTTCAAATCCAGCCGCCCGCAGAAACCGTGAGCTGATGCTCCCCAGCGAACATATTCTCGAAATCACCTACCTGATCGCTACCGCTCTCTTCATTCTTTCGCTGAAATGGTTGAGTTCGCCGGCTACCGCGCGCCACGGCGTGTGGGCCGGCGAGTTGGGAATGCTGCTGGCGGTGGCCGGAACGCTGCTCGACCGCGGCATCGTGGATTACAAATGGATCGCCATCGCGCTGGTGCTGGGCACGATCATCGGCGTTCCGCTCGGTCGCGTGCACATGACTGCGGTCCCGCAGCGGACCGCGCTCAGCCACGCGTTCGGCGCGCTGTGCGTCACGCTTGTCGGCACATCCGAATTTTATTTGCGCTCGCCCGATATTCCGCCGTTCATGATGGCGGTGCTGGGTATGGAAGTGATTCTCGGCTCGCTGACGTTTACCGGCAGCTTGATGGCTTCGGGCAAGCTGCAGGAAATTCTGCCGCAGCGGCCCATCACCTATAAGGGACAGAACTTCGTCAATCTGGGAGTGCTGGCGATCGCGGTGGCGCTGGCCGTGCTCCTCGTGATGCATCCGGAACGCACACATCTCTTCCCGTTCATTATAGGAATTCCGCTGCTGTTTGGCGTGCTGATGATTGTTCCGATCGGCGGTGCGGATATGCCCACCGTGATTTCATTGTTGAATTCCTACGCTGGGCTTTCTGCCGCGGCCATGGGATTTGTGCTCAATAGCAAGCTGCTTATCGTCGCGGGGGCGCTCGACGGCGCTTCCGGCTTCATCCTCTCCGTGAACATGTCGAAGGCCATGAATCGCTCGTTCTCGAATGTGCTGTTCGGCGCGTTCGGGCAGGAGCAGGCGGGGCATGCCGGCGCGGCGGAGACGCGGAGCGTGCGGAGCGCCACGGCTGAAGAAGCCGCCTCGATTCTCGCCGCTGCGAATAAAGTGGTGATCGTCCCCGGCTATGGCATGGCCGTTGCGCAAGCGCAGCACAAAGTGCGCGAGCTTTACGACGCTCTCACCAAGCGCGGCGTGGATGTGAAATTCGGCATTCATCCGGTGGCAGGCCGCATGCCGGGGCATATGAATGTGCTGCTGGCCGAAGCCGACATTCCTTACGACAAGCTTCTCGACATGGATGAAGTGAACGGTGATTTCCCGCAAACGGATGTAGCACTAATCATCGGCGCGAACGACGTGACCAATCCCGCAGCGCGCAGCGACCATTCGAGCCCCATCTTCGGCATGCCGATCCTCGACGTAGATAAAGCCCGCACGGTAATGGTGATCAAACGCAGCATGAACCCAGGCTTCGCAGGAATCGATAATCCGCTCTATTATCTCGACCGCACGCTGATGCTCTTCGGCGACGCCAAATCCTTCGTAGGCGCAATAGTCCGCGAACTAGCCGGCGGAAACCACAGCTAACGCTTCGACCGCGACCGGCTCGATGAAGCTGCCGGTGAGCTAGATTTAAATCTCGCCGCGAGGTACCCTGAGCGGTGGGATCTCCTCGCGAGAGGCCCAGATCCGACCTGAAGCTGGATTTTTGATTTGCCGGAGCTGGCCGAAGACTTCCAAGAGACAACGAGATAAAGGAGCATAACTATGGCGACCGCAGTTTCCGTACCTTCGATGGATCCAAATGTTTCTGCGTTTGTGACGGCAAAGAGGAAATTGTTCATCAACGGCAAGTGGGTCGAAGCCGCTTCCGGCAAGACCTTTCCCAGCTATAACCCCGCGACGGGCGAAGTGCTGGCTAATGTCGCTGAAGGAGATCGCGAAGATATCGATCGTGCAGTGAAGGCGGCGCGCGCTGCTTTCGAGACCGGCCCGTGGTCAAAAATGTCGCCCGCCGGCCGCGGCAAATTAATTTGGAAGCTGGCGGACCTGATTGAAAAGCACCAAGAGGAATTCGCGCAACTTGAATCGCTCGATAACGGCAAGCCGCTGAAGATTTCGCGCATTGCCGACCTTCCGTTGACGATCGAGCACATGCGCTATTACGCAGGCTGGGCGACGAAGATCGAAGGCAATACGATTCCTCTCACGCTCGCCGAACCGTCGAAGTTTCTTGCTTACACGGTGCGCGAGCCTGTGGGCGTCGTCGGCCAGATCATTCCGTGGAATTTCCCGTTGTTGATGGCGGCGTGGAAGCTGGGCCCTGCGCTGGCTGCAGGATGCACGATCGTTCTCAAGCCGGCTGAGCAGACTCCGCTGTCGGCGCTTCGCCTTGGGGAGTTGATTCAGGAGGCTGGATTCCCGGATGGAGTGGTGAACATCGTCCCCGGCTATGGCGAAACGGCGGGAGCGGCGCTCGCGGCGCATCCGGATGTGGATAAGATTGCGTTCACCGGTTCTACGGAGGTCGGCAAACTGATTCTGCAGGCTGCAGCGGGGAACTTGAAGAAGGTGTCGCTCGAGCTGGGCGGGAAGTCGCCCAACATCGTGATGGCGGATGCGGATCTCGAGACAACGATTCCCGGAGCGGCCAGCGCGATTTTCTTTAACCACGGCCAGTGCTGCTGCGCGGGTTCGCGGCTTTTTGTGGAAGAGAAAGTCTTCGACAAAGTTGTGGACGGCGTCGCAAAACTTGCGGAACAGATCCAGGTGAAGCCGGGCTTCGATCCGGACAGCGATATGGGCCCTCTCGTTTCCGAGGAACAACTGAATCGTGTCTGCGGCTATCTCGAATCCGGCGTCCGCGAAGGCGCAAAAGCGGTGACCGGAGGAGCGCGCCACGGAGACCGGGGTTATTTCGTGAAGCCGACGGTGCTGGTGAATACCAACGACAATATGAAAGTTGTGCGCGAGGAGATTTTCGGGCCTGTGGTTACGGCGATCCCCTTCCGCAATGCAGAAGATATCGTGGCGCGCGCGAACGATACGGTTTACGGGCTGGCCGCCGGCGTGTGGTCGCGGGACATCAAGAAGGCGCACTCCGTGGCCGCGAAGCTTCGTGCCGGAACCGTTTGGATCAACTGCTACAACATTTTCGACCCAGCGCTTCCCTTTGGCGGATATAAGCAATCCGGCTGGGGCCGCGAAATGGGGCACGAAGTGCTCGAGCATTACACGGAAGTAAAATCTATCTGCGCCGCACTGGATTAAGCGGCTGCAGGCTTGTCAGTCAGGGCCGTGGCGCGAGCGCGCTTCGGCCCTGATTTCTTTCATGAGCCGGAATATTAGCTGGGCGGCACGCTGACCACCTTGATCGTCTGCAGCATGCGAATCCAGCGAGCGGGCCTCTTGTCGTGCGGCGCGACCAATCTCAGGGGCCCGGCTTTATCGTCGAGCGGTTTGCCATCCATCTTGTCGGCGACGATTACGCCCGAGTCCTGAAAATCCGAGTCGAGTTCGGCGAGCGAATAAATCACGCGGTATCCATCCGCGGCCTGACTGCTTGTCGCGATTTTGTTTGCCGGGCGCTTCATGAAGTCTGGGAACTCATTCATCGCCGCTCCTTCCGGACGTTGCGTCACAGCACAGAAGATGCAGATCCCTCGTCCGCCCAGGCGGACGCGTGATGACAGCTGCGTTGCGTGGCATTACTCTGATTTTTGCTCGGCGATCCATTTATTCGTGCGGGCGTCGAGGAGATCGAGCGGGAGCGTTCCGCCGTCGAGCATCTCGTCGTGAAATTTGCGCAGATCGAACTTGGGGCCCAATTCCTTCTGGGCGCGATCGCGCAGCTCACGGATTTTGAGCTGGCCGAGCTTGTAAGCAAGAGCTTGCGCGGGCCAGGAGATGTACCGGTCGGTCTCGGACTGAATGGTGGGCTCATCGACCGCGCCGGACTTGCGAAAGAAATCCACGACTTGATCGCGCGACCATCCTTTCGAATGGATGCCTGTATCCACGACGAGCCGCACGGCGCGAAACAGTTCGGAAGAAAGACGCCCATAGTCGGATACAGGATCCTGGTAAAAGCCCACCTCTTTGCCGAGCTGCTCTGCGTAGAGCGCCCACCCTTCGGTGTATGCGTTGAAGCCGAGGCCATGCAGGCGGAATTTCGACAGCCCGGTGAGCTGCTGCTGGACGGATAGTTGCATGTGATGTCCTGGGACGCCTTCGTGATAAGCGATTGCCTCGTCGTCAATCAACGAACGCTGGCTGAAATTCGATGTCGCCACCACCACGCGGCCGGGGCGCTTCCCGTCCGGCGTCCCGGTGACGTAGTGAGTAGCAACTGCCGCCTGAAACGCCGGTATGGCTTCGACCGTCACCGGCGACTTCGGAAGCAACGTAAAAAGTTCGGGGAGTTTTGGCTCCATCTGGCCGATGTAACGGCGGAAATCATCGAGGATCTGCTCCGCGGACGTCGGGATGTATTTCGGATTGGTTTTCAGAGACGCGCGGAAGGACGCGAGGTCGTCGAACCCCTCTTTCTTCGCGATCACAAGCATCTCCGCCTGAATGCGGTCGATCTCGCGTAGGCCTAATTGATGGATCTCATCCGGCGTCATGTGCGTAGTCGTGCGGCCATAAATATCGTTTTCGTAGCGCTTCTCGCCGTCGGGCAGAGAGATTATCGCGAGCGTCGTACGGCCTTTGGGCGCGTATTCCGTGCGAACGAAGGCCGAGAAGATCCGGTACGCTCGGATCACATCGGTGTTGACCGCCTCGGTGATCTGCTGCGTCAATCGCTTCTGATCTTCGGGCGAAATCTCCGCGGGATATTTTTTCGTCGGCAGGAGAAACGGATCGGCGTCGATGATCCCCTGGCACTGCTCCGGGATCTTCTCCAGCAGAAACCGCACAGGCATAAGCTTGTCAGCGATGCCCGCACGCAGAACTTCTGTGCTCTGGCTCAGGGCGCGCGGAATCTGATGGAGACGCGCGATGTAGTCTTCATAATGCTTCACAGAATCGAGCGGCACGGCCAGCGGCAAATCCGCGAGGTTGGTATGGACGCCGTTCTGCTGATTAATCGGCATCTCGTACTCTTTGAGATTGAAGTCGGCGATGCGCTGCTGCAGGACGCGAATGAGCAGGTCGTGTGAAAGCTGATCTTGGTCGGAGAAGCCGTCGCTCGGGATGGCTTGCAGTCGGCTGAGGAAGGACTCATCTGCCCTATGGCGTTCGTTAATAGCCGCAAGCGAGTAATCATTGAGCTTATCGTTGTAGCGATAGTCGCCGTAGGAGGTTGCGCGCTCGGGAAAGTTGCGCATATCCGATTCGTATTGCTCATCGAAAAGCGCGTTCTGGGCGGCGAGGCGGTCGGCAACTGGTTTGGCGTCCTGGGCGACCACGGAACCGGCCAGGACGGAAGCGATTAACGCGGCTAGAAAAATCAGGCTCTGGTGAAGGCGCATAATGCGTGCAGCATACTAAATGGATGGCTGGTTGAGCGAAAAAATGGCGTAACATTTCTGTGCTGGCCGAAGTTTGCGAGGTGGATATGGCCGATGATCGCTCGAAGAAGTCCGATTCTCCCGTCGAGTTGCCTGTTCTCGAGAAACTGGAAGAGGAGATCAAGTCGGAGTTTTATGAGTTGCGCAATGGCAAGGTGTGGTTCTCAGAGGAAATCAAGCGGGAGCACCGGAAACTAAAGACATCGCTTGCCAGTTACATCGTACATTCACGATTCTTCGCGTTGCTCACCGCTCCGTTTATTTATGCCTGCTTCATTCCGTTTGTCTTGCTGGATCTTTTTGTTTCCGTGTACCAGGCGATTTGCTTCCCCGTTTACGGCATTCCGAAAGCGCGGCGCATGGATTACATGGCCATTGACCGAAACAAATTGCGATATTTGAACTCGCTCGAAGGGCTGAATTGCATGTACTGCTCGTATGCCAATGGGCTGCTGGCCTACGTGGTGGAAATTGCCGGGCGCACGGAGCAGCACTGGTGTCCGATCAAACACGCGCGGCGAATCCAGCACGCCCACGATCGCTACTCGCATTTCCTCCCGTATGGCAACGCCGCCGCGTATCGCGAGCGCATCGATAAAGTGCGCGACGATTTCAAGGATCTGAAGAGCCGGAAATAAAGCCGCTCGCCCACTCCGTACGGACGGGCACCGACCAAGCAGCTCGCGTTTCCTCAACAACTCGGGCACATTGAACCGGATGGTGCGTCCATAGTCCTTTGCCGCTCGAAGCTCTCCGAACGTTGCCCTCTTTAGACCATTCTCTTAGACTTACGTAACGTACTTGGCATTAGTCTAGGCTCAGTGGGCTGAAGGCGGACGACTCTGGCTCCCAGCTCCATTTTTCACCTCTTGAAATGGTATGCCGACTGTGTCGCCCCCAACGGTGACGCCGTGATTCTCTACTACGGAATTGCGAAGTGGCGTGCAATTACGATCCGCTATACGAGCCTGTTGGAAGCGATTTCCGGCACACAGGCCATAGTCCGGTATTCACTTAAGAAATCCCCCACGCCCGTCGAAAAGGACGCCACCATCAGCTGGCAATCGAATGCGCTAGGAATTATTGGGACTTGGGAACGCTTGGATCCTCCGTTCGAAACAAAAATCTTCGAATCCACCGAAGGCTCGATCAATTGGCGGTGCTTGCACCCGAGATCTCGTGCCGCCGTCAATCTTGGTCGCGGAAGAGTGGTGCAAGGTCTTGGATATGTGGAACGTCTGGAAATGACACTCGCTCCCTGGAAGCTACCGATCCAAGAGTTGCGATGGGGAAGATTTCTGAGCGATTCGGATTCGTTGGTGTGGATTGATTGGAAGGGATCTTATTCTTGCCGGATCGTGCTGAAGAACGGCATTTTGGTTCGTGCAACCACCGTTGATGAAAACGAAGTGGCTCTAAATGGAAATGGCGGCTTGCGGCTAGCCCATGGAGATGTGCTCAGAAATGGGACTTTGGGTGAAACCGCGTTATCTGTCATTCCCGGGCTTAGCCGACTTTTCCCTGGCAAAATTCTAGAGGCGCGGGAATGTAAATGGCGGAGTCGCGCGGAACTCCGACACGGCGACTCGAGCAGTTCGGGTCGGGCGATTCACGAGGTCGTCACATGGCCGGACTGAATCGCTCGAACGCTGCAAAGTTTGCGTACGGCGTATTGTTCGCAGTGTTCGTCCCATTGGCACTTGTTGCGTGGGCGAAAGCCACATCTAACATCATTCGCTGGCCTCGCATCCATTCTGTGCCCCTTGGGCTCGCGCTGTGTGCTCTCGGCTCCACACTTTTCGTGTCCGGTTGGATCGCATTGTGGGTCCATGGCGGCGGATTGCCGATGAATATCTCCCCACCGCCTCGTTACGTTGCGCGCGGGATCTACCGCTTGATGCCACACCCAATTTACACGGGCTTCTCGCTCGTATGCGCGGGCGCGGCGATATCAACTGGATCAGGCAGCGGGCTGTGGCTCGTTACACCGTTCGTAATTCTCGGTTGCTCGGCGCTAGTGCTTGGGTATGAGTCGCCGGATCTCGAGAAGCGATTCGGCGCCGTCTATCGCAGCAAGTGCGGAATTCTTCCGGCAAATGCCAATACAGCGCCCGGCCTGGAGGATCGACTGCGATGCTACGCATTTGTTCTTCTACCGTGGTTGGTACTGTACGAGGCCGTTCTAGCCTTGGGTCCGTCTAGCGATGCGATCAGCACATATTTTTCCGTCGAGCATCACTTCCGGGTGAAAGAATGGACTGAAGCCGCCTACGCAAGCACATACGTCTGGGTGCTCGCAGTTCCGCTCATTGCCAATTCAAGCCGCAGCCTTCGCAGGTTCGGTATTAGCGCCTCCCTCGCAATGGTCATTGTCTTCCCCATCTTCCTGGCCTTCCCATTCATTGCGCCTACCAGGCCGTTCGATCCGCGCACATTTCTTGGCAGATTACTTGCCTGGGAACGCGGTTTCGATTCTCCAGCGGGCGCGTTGCCTTCCTTCCACGTCATCTGGGCCATTCTCGCGGCGCGCGTATTCGAAGAGCGCTGGAAATCTCTCCGATGGCTCTGGCGAGTATGGGCTGGCTTGATTGCCGTGAGTTGCGTCACGACGGGAATGCACTCAATTGCGGACGTGCTGGCGGGGGTGGTTGTGGGTGTGGTCGCACTGCACCCGGAAACCGTGTGGGAGATTCTCCGGCGTTCCGCGGAGAAAGTCGCAAACTCGTGGAAAGAGTGGCACTTCGGCCAGTTGCGTTTGATCAATCACGGCGCCTATGCAGGTCTGGGTGCTTTCGCTGTACTCGCCATTGCAGGGATTCTCATTGGTCCGGGTTATGAATTCTCGTTGTTTACGATTGGACTGTGCGCTTTGGTCGGGGCAGCTGTGTGGGGGCAATTCATAGAGGGCTCATCCCAACTGTTGCGCCCCTACGGCTTTTATGGCGGAGTGATTGGCGGTGTCGCGGGCGCGATCGTGGCGTCGATCCATCACAGAGACCTGTGGTTGCTGCTGGCAGCATGCTGTGTCGGAGCACCATGGGTTCAAGCGATTGGGAGACTGCGCTGTCTGGTACAGGGATGTTGCCATGGCCGTGCAGCGTCGCCCCGAATAGGAATTCGGTATCTCCATCCGGGGTCGAGGGTTTTTTGTTTAGCTGACCTTCGCGATTCCCCGATTCACCCAACCCCGCTCTACTCCATCGTTTGGAACGCGTATATTGCCCTCGCCATGTGGCGGCTCTGGGTGTTGCACTTTCCCGTTCATTACATTGGGGGAATCTATCTGCTGCTCGGCGGTCTTGGCAGGTTCGTTGAGGAAGCTTACAGGGGCGAGCCACAAACTGCCGTCTTCGCAGGATTGCGACTCTACCAATGGATTGCAATTTTGACAGTCCTCATCGGGGCGCTAATCACCGCTCTCGGCCGATCAGACGCTGCTCCAGAGCCCCAGTTTCATTGGCAAGCTCTGGGTGTCGCTGCGTTGTTTGGGATTGTCTGTTGGTTTGCGCTCGGCGTGGATTTTCCCGAGTCCAACCGGCGATTTGCTCGCCTCACGTAACGTTCGCTACTGCACCAACCGTTGCAATAGTCCTTTTACCCAGCCGGCTGAATCTATTCTCTGCGAATTGATTTGAACGTGAAGGCGGGCTAGGCTAGCCGGGCCGCGAAGGAGAATTTATGGCTCCAACATACGGGAACGGCAAGATCTGCTATATCGAAATTCCTACCACGGACATTGCGCGGTCGGCCGATTTCTACAAACGGGTATTCGGTTGGGGAATTCGGAAACGCGGCGACGGTAGCACGGCATTCGACGATGCGACCGGCGAAGTGAGCGGGAGCTGGGTGCTGGGCCGCGCACCTGCGGGAGCCCCGGGGCTGCTCGTGTACATCATGGTTGACAGCGTGGCCGCGACAATTGAAGTGGTTGTCGCCAATGGCGGCGTGATCGTGCAACCAATCGGCGTCGACGCGCCCGAAATCACGGCGAGATTCCGCGACCCGTCAGGAAATGTGATTGGCCTTTATCAGGAGCCCGTCAAGACGGCGGTGTAGAAGCGCGTTAGGTTTGTGGCTAGCATTACGCTGACCAAACAAATTTGCATTCGGTCCCATGCTTGAACGCGCAGTCATTTGGCGGCAACGAATTGCAGCGGAAGCGTGACGGACGAAGGGAACGACGTCTCCCAGATCTTCAGCTCCGCAACGCCGGGTTTATCGGCTTGATACTCCACATCGTACGTTTCGCCTACCGTGATTCCCATTTCAGCCGTTGTGAATTTCAACTGCGCGGGCGGCAGATCGGCGCCATCTTTCGCGATGATCTTCCATTGCATCGGCGCGTCGTTGCTCGTAAGACGCACGCGCAGGTCCGCGGCGTTGTCGGTGATATTAATCAGGCGCAGCCGGTAGGGAGTTCCGGCGTGCAACTCGATGGGATCCGGCTGGGGATGGCCGTTCACCAAGAGGATGAAACCGAACGGAGGATACTTGCCCATGCTGAGGACAATTGTGCGCTCGTGCTCGGGATCGTACTTCTCGCCAGGGTCAAGAACGATGAGCGGCCCGTAGACCCCATTGAGGATTTGCCGATCATCGTGCCAATGGGTGTGATAAATGAAGGTTCCCGCGCGCGGCGGGGTCATGCGCGCGATGAAAGACGTTCCGGGCGCAATGGGCGGAGTCATTTGTTGGCCCGAACCGGTCCAGCCCGCGACGCCGTCGTAGTAGCTCTCGAGCTCCATGCCATGCCAATGAATCGCGGTCGGGCCGTTGGTCTGGTTTTTGACTTCGATTTCCGTGGCTTCTCCGCGCGTGAGAATGATGGGAGGGCCGAGCAGACTGGGCGGCTTATCCTTATCCGGAGCGGCCGTTGCCGGTAGTTTTGGATCAATCACCTCGAGCGAGTAGAACGGAACCTTCGCCGGATTCTCCGCTATCACCAGTTGCAATTTGCGCGCTTCTTTTGTGGCCACCGCACCCGGCGCAGCACTCGCATCCGGAAGCACAGTGATGCCGAGCACCAGTCCGCCCATGCCCGCGCCGTGCTGGTGTTCAGGCGAGTAAGAAGCAGGCTCGGCGCCTATCGGATGCAGAAACTTTGATGGCGACATGTGCTCCACCATGTGGCAATGGAAAAGCCAGTTGCCGGGGCGGTCCGGCGTCAAGGTCATCTCGAATGCATGACCATCATCGATATGCTCGGTCACCGCGACGCGCCGCTGGTCTTCCGGATAACGCCCGTAGCGCTCTCCGTCACCCACGCCATCCACTTTGAAATAGAAGCCGTGGAGATGCATGGCATGGTCAAATTCTGTGGTGTTGATCACGCGCCAGTGGACCGGCTCGCCTTGTTTCAACGTGAGGCGCTCGGTGTAAGGCCAGGCCTTGCCGTTGATCGCGGCAATCTCGTCGAGAACGCCGGACGAGGTTTTCGTCCAAAGTCCGATGACAAAAATGCGGTCGTCTGGCTTCGACTGCGGCGCGTCCACAACGAACGCTCCCGAAAGCATTTTGTCTCTGGGGTCGCGGTCCGCAAGAGCTTTGTCGGAAGTAGCGGCCGAATATATGTAAGTGCCCGGCTCGCCGGCAAGGAATTGCACTTCGCGCGTCTCGCCCGGCGCGACGCTCGGCGCGTATTTTGAATCTCCGGGGCGCTGGTGCAGGCCGTAGATTTTTGCCGCGAGCGGCAACGTGTTGTGGATGCGGACGTGGATCTGCGTCCCTTGCGGCACGCGGATCAGCGGACCAGGAATTTGTGGCGCGCGCCCTTCCTCGCCGAAGGCGTAGACATCTACGCGACCGCCGGCCTCATCCTCCGGATACCAGACGGCCGCGCTGAGTTCGAGCCGCAATTCGAGAACGCCGTTCTTGAGTTCGCCGGCAGGAATTCGATTATCGTTCGCCGCGGTTCGCGGCAGCGGTGAGTTCTCAGCGCTTTGAGCGAATGTTGCAGGACAACACAAAACCAAGAATATGGCTAGAGTAAGAAACCGATGCCGCACATCGCCCCCGAGCCGCTGGATGTTCGTTCGATCGCTGAATTGTTGAGTTAGAGGCTACTAGGTCAGCGGATGACGGTCAATGGAGGCTGAAGGCCCGCGTTCTGAGCCGGCAAGCGCTAGCACGCGGCTAATCGGCCGCGCACTCGATGGCGAGTTTGCCTGGCGTCATCCCGCTGACGGCCTGCAGCTCCGGCAGGGGAATACGCAGAACCCTCCCAATTCCACGATCCCGCGTTTCTTGACCGCACCGCGCGCTCTCGCCTAAACTAGTTGTTTCGTTCATGTCCGCTCGAGCGGACCTAGGAGCACGCGTTGCCGAAACGCACCTTTCAACCCCACGTGCGCGCCCGTCACAAAAAGCACGGCTTCCGCGCGCGCATGAAAAGCAAGGGTGGCAAAAGAGTTCTTGCACGACGCCGCAAAAAGGGACGTCACAGCCTCACGCGCGTCTGATCGCGCGCGCCTCGATTACCCGCGGGCCTGCCGGCTGGTACGGCGCGCCGAATTCGACGCGGTGTACCGCGAGGGGCGGCGCCGCGCGAGCCCGTCATTCGTCGTCTTCCTCCGCCCCAATGGAAGCGAGGTCAGCCGCTTCGGCCTGAGCGTGAAACGCGCTCTGGGCGGCGCGGTGAAACGCAATCGGATCCGCCGGCGCGTCCGCGAAATTCTGCGCCTGCATCGCCGGGAGATCGCATCAGGATGGGACATCGTGATTCATCCGCGCCCGCAGGTAGCTACGGCGGACTTCGCCGCCATAGCGGCGGAGCTTCTGAAATTGATCCAGCAGGCCACATCGAAATGAAGAAGCTTATTGCCGAGCCTTTCGTAGCGCCGCTCCCGCATGCGGGGCCGGCGTCCTCGACTGCGTTCGGGCAAAAACGCACAATCATGTCCTGGTTCTTAATTTTCGCCATCCATCTCTATCGCGCCGTCCTCTCCCCATTCCTTGGCGGCAATTGCAAATTTTATCCGTCCTGCTCGCACTACGCCGAGCAAGCCATCGCCGTCCACGGCCCGCGCCGCGGCGCCTGGCTCGCGCTGAAGCGTCTGCTTCGCTGCCGCCCGTTCACTAAAGGCGGCGTCGATCCCGTCCCCGATCGCGCTGAAATCGATTTCCACGCTCCGCTGCACGGACAGGAGTCCTCTCGATGAAAGAGCTGTCCGATCAGCAGCGCGTCCTGATCGCCTTCGCGCTGATGCTCCTGATCCTTTTCGTCTGGGGCAAATTCTTCAAGCCCCCCGCGCCTCCTCCTTCAACCGCGCAAAAGCCGGGACAAACTTCCACCGCGACGCCGACACCGGGAACGAATGAAGCAGCGCCCGCGGCCGCAGGCGCCACGCCCGCGGTCGAAACCATGGTTCCGCTGCCCGCCGGCGCGGTTCAAGCCAGCGAAGAGCAGCCCATCGTCATCGAAAGTTCTCTGTATCGCGTCGAAATGACCAACCGCGGCGGCGTGGTGCGAAGCTGGAAGCTGAAAAAATATCTGAACGACGAGAAGCCGCCGAAGCCGCTCGAGCTAGTCAATGTTCCCGCTGCCCAACAAATCGGCGCCTGGCCGCTCTCCTTTTCGCTGGATGATTCCGCCGCGGAGTTGAAGGCCAACACGAGCCTCTACGAAGTTTCGACGTCTTCGCACGTAGGCGACACTCTGAAAGCCCCCGCCGAAATCACGCTTCACTGGAGCGACGGCCACCTCGATTTCGTCAAGCATCTGAAATTCGACGAAAGCTACATCGTCGAGCTCAGCGCCACCGCCAGCGTGGACGGCCATCTCCTCCCCGCTGCAATCGGCTGGCGCGGCGGATTCGGCGACATTGGCGTTGAGAAACAATCGCAAGGCGTCGGTGTTTTCTACAACGAAAATGGAAAGCTGAATGTTCTTCAATTGAAAAAGCTAGGCACGCCCGACCATCAGGAAATTCGCGCCCAGCAACCGGGCAGCTTCGCCTATGCCGGCATCGAAGATCAATTCTTCACCGCCGCATTTCTTCCCAACAACGGCACGTTGAATCTCTGGCACTCCGTCCAACAGCACGATTTCGACGATAACGGCAAGCCTGGCCAGGAGCCCGAAGCGCAGATGGCCGCCGGCTCCGCTGTTCCGCAGGCGCTCACCATGCGCATGTTCGTCGGCCCGAAAGACATTCACATTCTCGCCACGGTAAGGCCGCCGCTCGACGATCTCGTTCAGCTCGGCTGGTTCGGCATTATCGCT
The DNA here is from genome assembly GCA_036833535.1 of Candidatus Acidiferrales bacterium. Lineage (GTDB taxonomy): Bacteria > Acidobacteriota > Terriglobia > Acidiferrales > UBA7541 > Palsa-147. Next base: position 54,187 of record DAITPO010000004.1, read on the forward strand.
AAGCCGCTGCTCGAAGTCCTGCAATGGACGCACAAATACATCACCGACTGGGGCTGGGCCATCGTTGTGCTCACCCTGGTGATCAATATGTTGCTCTTCCCGCTCAAGGTAAAAAATTGGCGCTCCATGAAAAACATGCAGCGCGTAGCTCCCGAAGTGAAGACCATCCAGGATCGCTATAAAAAATATTCCTTCAACGATCCGCGCAAGCGAAAAATGAACGAAGAAATCATGGCCATCTACAATCGCGAGGGCATCAATCCGCTGGGCAGTTGCCTTCCGATGCTGGTGCAGATGCCGTTCCTTTTCGCTTTCTACCGCATGCTTTCGGGGACCATCGAGTTGCGCCACGCGCCTTGGGGCGGGACCTGGATTCACGATCTCTCCGCCCACGATCCCTATTACCTTCTCCCCATCGTCATGACCATCACCATGTTCGTGATGCAGAAAATGACGCCCATGCCCGCCACGGATCAAGCGCAGCAGAAAATGATGACCTACATGCCGCTATTTTTCGGGTTCATCTTTTTCCGCTTGTCCGCCGGGCTGAATCTCTACTATTTCGCGACGAACCTGGTGGGCATCGTGCAGCAATACTATCTGGTGAAGACCGATCCGCTGAACGCCAAGGCGCCGGCCAATAACAAGAGAAAATGAGCTGCCGCGCTTGAAGCGCGGCGCACAAAAATGCCGATGAAATCAGAATTAATTCACGAAGGAAAACTGGACCGCGAAGGCGCGATGCAAGAGATTCGCCGCTACCTGGATCTATTGCTGCGCGAGACGCAACTGGATGTGCGCTACGAGATCACTCTGGCCAAAGATGCCACCACCGGCTCCGGCGAGCCGCAAATCCAGATCGATTTTAGCGGCCCCGACGAAGCTCTGCTGATCGAGCGCCAGGCCGATTTGTTACTGGCCATCGAACACATTGCCCTGCGCTGGCTGCATCTCGAGCCCGAATATTTCGATCAATTCCGCTTCGATTGCTCCGGCTTTCGCGCTCTGCGTTTGGAAGAATTGAAACTTTCCGCCCGAGTGGCAGCCCAAAGAGTTCGCGAAACCGGCGAAGCTTTCCACTTCAACCCCATGCCAGCTCGCGACCGCCGCCTGATTCACCTGGAACTGACAAACGCCCAGGGCGTACGCACGAGCAGCGAGGGCATAGGCGAGCGCCGCCACCTGGTAATCTACTCGACAGCCAAACCTCCCAAGCGCTAAGCAACTCCCGCGCGCGCTCAAACCTCCACCACAACTCCCGCCTTCCCCACATTGAAGCTCCGCGTCCGCCCAATCATCTCTTCCCGCCCCGCACATTCGTGAATATGCCCGCAAAATAAATAGTCCGGCTTCTCTCGCTCAATCCACGTCCGCAGAGCCGAGCTCCCCGCATGTTTCCCCACGGCAAATTCATCCAATTGCGAATCTCGCGGCGGCACATGCGCCACAATATAAAGCGTCTTCAGTCCATCGAACGCCGCCAGCGCCTCAGCAATCTGCTCCTCGGTGTATTCTCCCGGCGTCTTAAAAGGCGTGATGTTGCTGTAACCCAACCCAACCCAACTGGTCTCGCCCAGCTGCCTCACCTGCCGATGAAAATCCACAAATCCAAATCGCCGGCAAAATTCCCGCGACTCCTCGTGCGATTCATGATTTCCCGGCAAAACCCAAAGCCTCTCACCCAGCGCCGCCAAAATCTCCCCACATCGGTCCAGCCTGCGCCCAAAAGTAGAAAGGTCCCCATCCGCCACATAAATATCCGCGGGCTGCGCCACGATCTTCTCCAGCGCGCGCGTATCCCCATGAATATCGCTGAACACCAAAACTCTCATTCAGGTTTCGTCTCGGATGCCGGCATATGCGATCTCTTCATCCGCAACCCAGCTGTCCCTTCCGCCCAATCTTCTTCAATTAATTTCCCATTCGGATCGAATAACAGCCGGAATCGAAACGGCGCCGGCATCCTTTGCCCAGGTTCCATGAATCGCGAATCTGCAAATTCGACAATGTGCTGATCCCCAACCGTACGCGAACGAATCACCGGAAATCGTGCGAACCACAAATACACTTGCACATCCGAAAGATTCATAGCCTCAGCGGTAAAAGCGTCCGGCGGCGAATTCGCAAGAAATTGAAATGAAGCAGGCGGCGTATTTCGCAAATCAAATCGCGCCTGGTAAATCCCACCGGCGGTGCGAATCTTTCCGCTCCAGTCGAGCAGCGAAGGCGGCGAAGGAATCGCCGCCAGTCGAATCACTTCGAGATGATTCTGCGCGGCATAATCCCGCACGCGCTCGAGCGCAAAATGATGCGCCACCCCGCAAGCGACAATGTAAGTCACCAGCACATACACGCCCGCCTGGCACCAGCGCGCCCGCGAGATCCTAAACCCACGGTCCCCGGCAAACGGCAAAAAGAAAATCGCCGCCAGTGCCGCCGCAACAACCAACAGAATCCAAACATGAGAAGGAAATCCAAACCACCGTGTGATCCACCAAACTCCGACAGCCGAGACATTGAAGAGCAGCCACATCGAGCCAGCCCGTACGGGAGCGTTATCCTGATCGCGGAACACGTACGCCGCAACTTGCGGCACGAGAACGATGCTCGTGAAAACAAAATCGATGATGAAGACAAAGTCCCACGCCACGCGATCGGTCGAAAACGGATTCCACAGCCGCGTACCGTAAGATGTCGCCGCGTCAAATAGAATGTGACTGGCGATGCCCACGGCATAAATCAGCGTAAGCATCCAGAAGGAAGGCGCGCGCCAGTTCCGCCGCCGGCAATACCACCGCGTCAACCAGGCCAGCGCCAGCGCAAAAATAGGCAAGCCGACGAACGAGTGTGTAAACCCGCGATGCAGTTTGATGGTCGCAAGCCGGTCGTCCGAAACAATCTCGGCCCAAATGACGGCAACCACATCAACATCAGGAAATACAGACCCAAGAAAAGCCGCGAAGGTAGCTACCTTTCCCTCGCGCTCCGCAAAAAATCCCTTGCCGATAAGCGTCCCGGCAATTCCATGAGTGATCGGATCCATGCGCTACTGGTTTGCGCCTAGTGTTTTAACGTTGTCATCCCGAACGAAGTGAGGGATCTGCATTTTCTTAGTCTGCGGATTCATCTACACAACTTCAATCAACGGCGACCTCTTCTCAACAACGCCACCAATCACTGAACCGCGCACGCCATGGCGCTCCAAACCGTCCACGGCCGCATCCACATACTTCTTCTCCACAGCCACCAACAATCCCCCAGAAGTCTGTGGGTCGAAGAACAAATTCCGATACTCCTCCGTCACGCCATCAGCAAAACGCACGCACCCCTCTAAAAATTGCTGATTATTCCGTAATCCTCCCGACAAAAATCCAGCCCGCGCCGCATCAATTGCCCCAGGCAGATATTCCACGCGCTCATGCTCGAGCCGGAACGAGACTCCACTCCCAATCGCCATCTCCCGCGCATGTCCCAACAATCCAAATCCAGTCACATCCGTGACGGCATGCACCGGCGCAGCGTTAACTCCCGCCGCCGCAATCAATTCATGCAGAGCCTCAGCCGCCGCTCGGTTCAATCGCGTCATCGATTCAGTAGCCGCCCGCACAGGCTCCGCGCCGATCTTCCCCTGTTTCAATCCCGTAGCAATCACCCCGGTCCCAATCGCCTTCGTCAAAATCAAAACATCGCCCGGCCGCGCCCCGACGTTCTTCCAAATCTTCCGCGGATCAATCAATCCCGTCACCGCATATCCAAATTTCAATTCCTCATCCCGAATCGAATGACCACCCAATACAGAAGCCCCCGCCTCAGTAATCTTGCTCAACCCCCCGCGCATAATCTCTTCCAACAAATCCGGCGACTCCCCCGGCGGAAATCCCACAATCGAAAGCGCCGAAACCGGCCGCCCGCCCATCGCATATACATCGCTCAAGGCATTCGCCGCCGCCACCTGCCCAAACGCAAACGGCTCATCCACAATCGCCGTGAAAAAATCCACGGTCTGCACCATGGCCAATTCCGGCGTGAGCTGATAAACCCCAGCATCATCCGCAGTCTCGAATCCCACCAACACATTGGGATCGTCCCCGCGCGGCAATCTCTTCAACACCTGCTCCAAAATACTGGGACTCAATTTCGCCGCGCACCCAGCCGCCTTAGCCGTAGATGTAAGCTTCACCGCCGCTCCCACAAGTGATCTCCTAAGCCATCATGATAATTATACGAGCGCCGCAATGGATGGCCACGGCCGCAGCCGTCACCATCGATTTACCATGAGCGACTCCACAGGGCATCACCTCGATGCCGTTCAAGAAAATGTCGTCTGGTCAAGGAATCCGTCCCCGCAACTGCAGGACGCCCGGCGAGGAACTTCTCTCGCTTCCAGCCTCAAGTCTCTAGCCGCTAGCCTCAAGAACCTACTTCGCCACCGGAAAATCCTTCGCCGCGTCCGCCGCCGTCGGGAAAATCGGAATCACCTTATTCACCTGCGTCATCTTCAAAACGCGCTCGACCATTCCATGCGCCCCAGCCAGCCGCAGCGTGCCGCCCGCCTTCTTCAGCTTCGAATAGCACTTCACGATTTGCCCTACTGCCGCGCTGTCCACGTGATCGAGCGTCGTGAGATCGAAAATGAAATTCTTCTCATTGCTCAGGATGTGCGAATCGATTTCGCCGCTCACTGCCTGGCAATCCGAGCCCATCAGGAATCGCCCCGTCATTTCCAGCACCACGATTCCCGGTTCGATCTGCTTCTTCGCATATTTCATGGTGGCGCTCTCCGCGCGCTTGTTATTCCTCGTAGGGAAATTGGCGGATCATCTGCATGCAATCGCCCAGCGCTTCCAGCAGCGAATTGCCCCAGCCGCATGGAAGAACCGCCGCTGTATTTTGGTTGACGTGTTTATCCGCTTCCGCAAAAAAACGCGAGTGCTGCCCGGGCGGCCTCTCCACATACTCCCGCACCGTGATCCGGAATTCGATTTCACGGTCGCCATCTTTCTTCTTCATACAATAAAATGAGAGTTGAGCCAGCTCCTCGGCGGCATTCTTTTGTGCGTAATGCCAGTCCGGCACGTTGCGCCTCCTTGCTCAAACTGAATTTGCCGGATTATACCGCACGCCCGGCCGCGCGCTTCCGTCGAATAAACGCCGCCGCAATCTCTCGCGCGCCTGTCTCTTCCCGGGTAGCGCCGGCTTGCCCCGGATGCTATTGCGGGGCGTCCCTGTTTACCCCGAGCGACGAGGGGCCGGCATCCTACGACCAAAAAAATCGCCAGAGGCAAAGAACGTGCGCGGACCCGCAGCGCCGACAATGCTCACCCGAGGGCCTGGCTCTCTTCTTCTAACCTCCAACATCCAACTTCTAATGTAGCTTCGCGTATTCAGCCTTGGCCTGCTGCAAGATTGAAATATCCGAGTCAGCATCCTTCCACAACGCGAAGAAATCGTTGTAAGCAGCACGAGCCTTGCCGCCATCGCCCTGCAAGGCGTAAGCGCGTGCAAGCCCAAGATGCGCCAGCGCGCCGAGAGGGTAGTTCAACGTGATTCCCCGATGGTCGAGAAACTTCTGAAACTCGGTGGCCGCAGCAGCCCCATTGTGGGCCGTGAGCTGCGCTTCGCCGCGAACGTACACGGGATACAACGTCCCCAGCTGTAACTGCGGCGGGTCGCCGAGTTCGTATGGTGCAGCCGCTTCGAGAAACACCACGGCTTGCGCGGAATTGTTGGTATTCAATTCCATCGCGGCCTTAATGGTCGGCACCCAATAGATCTTCAGCATGGTATTCGACGGGTAGCTCTTTTCCAGCTCGTCGACGATGGCCTTCGCACGAGCGGTTTCACCAATTCGCGCCAGCGTCAGGGCGGCGAACATTTTCACGTCCCGGCCCGGAGCCAGCGCCAGCGCTGCTGCAGTACCTTGCTTTGCGGCTGCTGTGTTACCAAACTCCGCTTCCCTCAGCGCGGCATTTGCCTGCCACAGCGCGGCCGTTTCCTTTGAGTCGTTACGCGTTGCCGAGTCCACCGCTCGCCGCGAGAAGTCCCGCGCTTTCACCAGCCGTCCGTAATACGCCTCGGTATCGGATTGGAACGCCAGCAATTGGTCTTCACTTCCAGGCTTCCCGGCGGCCCAATTTACTTGCCGTTCCATCTCGGCTACATCGCCTTTGAGAAAGGCTTCTTGATAGATGGTCCAGTGCAAGAAATCGCCGTCGAGATGGCGTCCCTGGGCCTCTTCAATTGCTTTTTTCGCGTCGTCCGGACGATTGAGTGCCAGATAATTTTGTGCCAGGTTGCCGTAACCGTTTACCGCATTCGGTTCCAATCGCAACGACTCTTGGGTCTCAACTGCTGCCTTTTCGTACTGCCCAAGCTGGCCATAAATGTTCCCCAAATTGTTGGGCGGCACCAAATCCTGCGGATAGCTCTTGGCCCAAAGCTCGTAAACTTGGCTGGCCTGCTCTAACTCTCCCGTGACTGTGTCGTAGTACAAGGCCGTGATGCGGTATTTTTCATGTTCACTGACCCGGTCGCGCAGCGCATAAGCCTTCTTGATATTCTCCGCAGCCAGGCTGGCCTGACCGAGGTTGCCGTATTCGAGCCCGAGACTCGCGTAGGCCACGGCGAAATTGGGGTCCAGTTCGAGAGCACGTTTCATGAACGGAATCGCCGCTGCGTCTCCCTTCGTGCGGGACGTCGTTATACCCATGCTGAAGGCTTTCAAGGCCTCTAGCGATGTCGTCGTGGCCTCTACGGGAACATCGAACTTCTGAATAGAAGCCAGCGATTCGCCAAGCTTGCCCCGCAAGCTGGAGGTCGCCGTACTCAGTGCTTTCAACACGTCCTGCTTCGTCGCGGCTTCTTCTTGCTCTTTGGCCAACGTGTCGCCCGTGTTGCAACTGACTGCATCGATGCCGACCACGTACTGGCCGCCCAAGTTCGAAATCGAACCCAAGAGGATCGCCTTGCTGCCCGTGCGCACGCAGAGTTCTCCGGCAACGTCGCGGGTGATGCGGTCGCCGGGTTGGCGGCCCATGAGGCGCAACGTTTCACCCACTTTGCGATCGGAAAGAATGTTCAGATATGGAGATTGCCCGAGCTGCACGGCCAGCGCCTGCTTCAAGGCCCCGTCGAAGACAGGGTCTCCAGTGGTGTTATCGAAATCCGCCAGGACGATGGTGTCCTTCTCGGCCAACGGTGCCGCGGGCCGCGGACGCATGTAGAAAATTCCGGCGACCACAGCGGCAATCACAATCAAAGCAACGGGAACCAGAATCTTCCAGAGTTTCCCGCCTCCAGCAGCCGGGACTTCAGCGACGCTCACCGCAGCCGATGATCCAGCGCGCGCAATAGAACCCGACGACTGCGCAGCGGGCTGCGTGATGCTCTGAGATGCCGTATCCTGCGCCGCCGTCACCGGCCCGGAACTCGCTGCCGACAACCGCCCCGTGTCCGTATCCCGCTTCACGCGTTGCAGCTCGGCACGCATCTCGGCCGCGTGCTGATAACGCAGGTTGCGATCTTTCTCCAGCGCTCGGTTGACGATGTGTTCGAGCTCCGCCGGCAAATCCGGATTCAGCCGCACCGGCGCAACCGGCACACGATTCAGTATCGCTTCCGTGACCACGCCGGAGGTCTCGCCGCGAAATGGCAGCGTCCCGGTAGCCATCTCATAAATGACTACGCCGAAGCTGAAAAGATCCGTTCGCGCATCGAGATCCTTCCCGCGCACTTGCTCCGGCGACATATAAGCAATCGTCCCCACTGCAGTTCCAGGGCTGGTCAACTGCTCCGCGCCCACGGCGACGGCCGCATCGGCCGCCTGCGTCGCATCCGACTCCGCAACTTCCTGCGGCTTCACCTTCGCCAATCCAAAATCCAGAATCTTCGCGTGCCCGCGTTTGGTCACAAAAATATTCGCGGGCTTGATGTCGCGGTGCACGATCCCTTCGGCATGCGCGGCATCAAGCGCATCCGCAATTTCGATCGCCAGTGAAAGCAGCGTGTCCGTGTCCACCGGCTTGCCCGCAATCCGGTGCTTCAGCGTCACGCCGTCCAGGCATTCCATGACGATGAACGCCTGGCCGTTCTGCTCGTCAATCTCGTGAATGGTGCAAATGTTCGGATGATTCAACGCCGAAGCAGCCTTCGCTTCGCGCTGAAACCGGCTCAACGCCTGCGGGTCTTTAGCGATCTCATCAGGAAGGAACTTCAGCGCCACGAACCGGCCGAGCTTCACATCCTCGGCCTTGTAGACCACACCCATCCCGCCACCCCCGAGTTTCTCGAGGATTCGGTAGTGCGATATCGTCCGCCCGGAAAGTGAAGAGGAATCAGGCATTGAGGCGCATCTTATTCAACGCCCCAACCCAAGTCAACGCGTCGCGGCGATTCATTTGCGGAAGAGGCTCGAGCCGACCGGGATAGGAACGAGGGTCTCCACAGCGCGGATCACTGCGTCGCGTTGCTCGATTCGCGCAAGAGTACCACGTCGGCGTCAATGCGCCGGGTGAGCACGCCGATGTTCTTTCCATCAGGCGACCACCGCAGCCCCAAGATCAGATCGCTCTTGAAATTCGTGATCTGCCGCCCGGGAGTACCGTCCAGCGGCTGGAGCCACAGGTTTCCCACGCCATTCTGTGTGATCGGATACACGACAGCTTTTCCGTCGGGCGTAAACTTTGGGCCATCCGAACTGTCGGGATGAGGATCGAGCAAGCGAATCGGCGGCTGCGGGCCGGCGTCGAGCGAGAGCAGCGCGATCTTATGGACCGGAGCTGTTTCGCCTATCTCGATGCTCAACGCCACCGACCGACCATCTGGCGAAAGATCAAAGTACCGACCTGAGATGAAAGCGTGGGGAATGGGAGTTCCTGGCAGAATCTCGGGAGTCCCGCCAACTACGGGCACTCGTTCGACACGACTCGCGTCATCGTTTTGGTAGTAGACCCATTTCGAATCGCGAGAACACTCTGGGTCCCTATCGAGATGGTCCGTCGTGAGCTGCCTCAGGTTGCTGCCATCGGCGTTGATCCGCCAGACGTTCGTGCCGCTTCCGCCACCCTGGCCAACCAATGAGAGAAACAAGGTCCGCCCGTCCGGACACGCTGAGATAGAAAAGTTCGAACCAATGGTCGCGAGTGTCGTCTTATTGCTTCCGTCAGAAGCAACATGTACGAGGTGATTGTCTTCCCCGATATAGAAACCATCATTGCCGGCCCAACTGAAGGTCATGGAGCCTTTCTGTTGCTGCGGGATGGCTGGATTGGGAGGGTTCGCTCCCGTCCCAGCAGCTGGAATCGCGTACAACGTGTACAACGATTTCGACTGCACCGTGGCCAAGGTTTTCCCATCTGCCGAGAGCGTCACCGACTCATAGCTGTTTGTGTCCTTGGTGATCGCATGGAACTGGCCGCCCGGATAAGAAACAAACCCGATTTGATTGTGGTTCAGGCCGGTGCTGAGATCCTGATACTGAACCAGAAGGCCACGGCCATCCGGCAGCCACGCCGATTTGAAAAATACGAAACCCTTGAAGCCCACGAAATCCTGAATCTTGCCGGAAGCTACATCCATCATTTGAATCGGGCCCGGGGCGCGGCCAAAATTCGTCAAGGCGATGCGCTTGCCATCGGGCGACCACGCAACAAAAAAATGTGAGGCGGAAAGAGGTCCCGTGGCCATCATTTTCTCATCCGTGCCATCCGCATTGGCTTCGAGAACCTGGAACTTGCCGACTTCCGGATCGTTAGATCGCTCGTATGCAATGCGTTTGCCGTCCGGCGAAAACGCGGCGTTGGTGTCAATGTCGCGCACGATGATTTGCGGATTGCCGCCCAGAGCCGGTGCGCGGTAAAGATCATACGCATCTCTTACGGACGTTCGCGCCTTGCGGAAATGGAAATAGTTTCCATCCGGAGAAAACTCGAAATCCCGGTAGTAGGCATCCGCGGGCGCGATGATTTGCGTGTCGCTGTTGGTCGGAACATGGCGCAGCCAAAGGCTGGCCTTTCCGGCGTCGTCGACTTCGCTCAAGATATATTTTCCATCCGGTGAAATGGCCGCGGCCTGCGATTTGCCGTTGTCCGTGATTTGCGAAATCGCGTAATTCTGGAACGGCAGTGCCGCTTTGCCGTTGAACATCGAGTAGACGCCGTAGCCCGCTGCAGCGACCAGAACTAGCAGCAGGACAACGCCCGCCGTCAGACCCAATTTGTGTTGCTTCGCCGCCGCGACCACAGAACTTCCAGAGGCATGCGCCGCAACCGTGCTCGAGCCCGTGCCTGAACCCGAGGCTGCTGAAGCCACGCTTGCAGCGGGTTCCGCCGGAGCTGCGGGCGTCACTCCCGAGGCAAAAGCACCGGAAGCGATAGCGGCCGTCGTGGTCACCGTGCGAGCAGTGGAATCGAATTCTCGCCGGATGCGCTTCAAATCCGCGCGCATTTCCGCCGCAAACTGATAGCGCGTCTCGCGGTCTTTCTCGAGCGCCTTGGCGATCACCCGCTCCAGTTCCGCCGGCACATCGGCGTTCAGCCGCACGGGCGGGACCGGCGCCGCGTCCAAAATAGCTTTGAAGATCAAACCCGTGCTTTCGCCGCGGAAAGGCGGCATGCCGGTGGCCATTTCGTAGAGCACATCGCCAAACGAAAATAGGTCCGTGCGTGCATCCACTTCCTTCGCGCGTACCTGCTCGGGCGACATATACGCAACCGTCCCCAGCGTGCTGCCCGGGCTGGTGAGATGTTCAGGAGCCACCGCGCCGACGGTTTCCTGCGTCGCGTCTATCGCCGGCGTATTTGACGGTGCCAGCGTCTTCGCCAGGCCGAAATCGAGCACTTTGACGTGCCCTCGCGTAGTGACGAAAATGTTGGCCGGCTTGATGTCGCGGTGCACGATGCCCTTCGCGTGCGCCGCATCGAGCGCATCGGCAATCTCAATCGCCAGCTCCAAAGTGTCTTCGAGAGGAAGCGGCCGGCCCGAAATCCGGTGCTTCAGCGTCTGGCCTTCGAGATATTCCATCGCGATGTACGGCCGGCCGTTGTCTTCGCTGATGTCGTAAATCGTGCAGATCCCGGGATGATTCAGTGCCGACGCGGCCTGCGCCTCGCGCTGGAAGCGTTCAAGAGCCTGCCGATCCCGCGCCACTTCATCGGGAAGGAATTTCAAGGCGACCAGGCGGTGGAGTTTGGTGTCTTCGGCCTTGTAGACCACGCCCATACCGCCGCCCCCGAGTTTTTCGAGGACGCGATACTGGGCGATGGTCCGTCCAGAAAGTGGAGCAGAATCAGGCATGAGCGCGAATCTTATGCCGCGCCCCCACGCAAGTCAACGCGCGCTCGACTACTTCAATTTGGCGTATTCGGCTTTGGCTTGCTGCAGGATTGGGATTTCGGGGTCGGCGTCTTTCCAGAGGGCTAGGAAATCTTGGTAGGCGGTGCGGGCTTTGGAGGTATCGCCTTGCAGGGCGTAGGCCCGGCCTGACTCTAGGTGGGCCAGCGCGCCGAAGATGCGGTTGCGCATGATGCCGCGATGGTCGAGGATCTTTTGGAATTCGGCGGCGGCTTCGGGGCCCTTATGCTGCTGCAAGTAGGCCTGGCCGCGCACGTAGGGGATCTCGAAGAATATTGCGAGATCATAGGGCTGAGCCGGCTGGAGGAGTTCCACGGCTTTTGCAGGATCGTTGCGGTCCGAGGCGATGGCGGCGCCGACCTCCGGCAGAACCATTGCATTGATGTTCGTATCCGAAGGATAGTCCTTAACCAGCTTGCTCGCCAGCGACTCGGCACGAGCCGTATCGCCCGCCAATGCGAAGGCAATGGCCGCGTCGCTATTGACCTCCACGGACTGAGCGATCTCCAGGGCGGCTGCGGCTTCCTTCCGGGCGCCGGCCGTATCGCCGGTGACGGCCAGGATTTCGGCGAGATCGAGCAACGAGGTCGCCGCCGGTTCTTTCCTGCCGAGACCTTTCTGGCTTTCGACGACGCGATGGAATAAATCCCGAGCCTTCTCGAGATGCCCAACGTAGGCTTCGGATTGCGCCTGCTGATTCATTGCGGTGCCGGCGGCCCACGGCGAATTTTTGGACAGATAATCGATCTCGCGGGCCATCACGGCCGAGTCGTTCTGAATAAATCCCACTTGATACGAAGTTATGTGAAAAGGGGCGACGTCGATTTTTTTCGCCACGGCCTGGTTGATGGTGGCTCGAGCTTCGTCATAGCGATCGAGGTCCACATAGCTGTTAGCGACGGCGAGATTCGAGAGGGAATCCTCCGGATCGAGGCGCTGCGCTTCCAGGGCCTTCGACAAGGACTTCTCCGGCTGGCCGATAAGTCCGTAACCCACTGCCAAATTGTTGGGCGGAATCGAATCGCGCGGATATGTTTGCGCCCATTGCTCATAGACCTGAATCGCCTTCTGCCGGTCGCCGGTGACGATATCGTGATAGTGCGACTCGATGTAGAAGCGTTCCAGTTCGCTGGCGCGGTCGCGGAGATCGTAGGCTTTCTGCGTGTATTCGGCGCCAAGAACGCGATTTCCGGTGTTGAAGTTCACTTGTCCCAACTCGGCGTAGGCGATGGCAAAGTTGGGATCGAGATTGACGGCCTGTTTGAAGAACGGCTCAGAGATCTCGTCGCCTTTGTCGCGTCGAGCCTGCATGCCGCCGCTGTAGGCTTTCAGAGCCTCGAGCGAAGACGTGGTGGCTTGTTCAATCGGAGTATTGAATTTGCGAATCGAACCGAGAGACTCGCCGAGCTTGCCGCGGATGTCCGAGGCGACTTTGCCCAGTGCGCCGAGGACTTGATTCTTGTCCGAGGCTTCCGCCTGAGCCGTGGCCAGCATTTCGCCAGTCGCGCAATTCACCGCATTCAAAACTAGATTATAGGTGCTGCCGATTTGGGCGATGGAGCCGTCGAGAACGGCGGCGCTTTGCGTGCGCTGGCAGACTTGCCGGGCCAGATCGTTGGTGAGACGCGCGGTGGGCGGCTGGCTCATGTAGCGCAGCGTTTGCTGAATTTGCTCGTCCGAAAGAATATTCAGGAACGGCGACTGGGCGAGCTGCGAGGCGAGGCCTTGGCGAAGAGTGCCGTCGAAGACTGTGTCGCCGGTGGTGTTCGTGAATTCGGCGAGGACGATGGAATCTTTTTCGGTGAGCTTCGGCGCGCGATGCGTGAAGTAGAAGACTGCGATCACAGATAGGGCAACGACGCTAAGAATCGCGCCTGTCAGCACGGGCCAACGGCGTGACGTCGCGGCGACCGCGGTAGAACCGCTCGCCGGAGTGGCCGCTGGACTCGCGGCGGCGCTGATGCCGCTCGCACTGCCCGGCACCGGCGACGCCGCGGGAGCCGCAGGCGTGCTGCGAGGCGTTGGCTGCGAAGCAATTTCGCGGACTGCGCCGGATTGCGCGGCGAGCGGCGGCTCGACTTCCATCGGAATGGCGCGACTCGAAGAATCATGATCGCGTTTCATGCGCAGCAGATCGGTGCGAATCTCCGCGGTGCTCTGGTAGCGCAGCCGCGGATCTTTTTCGAGAGCTTTGGTGATGATCTCTTCGAGCTTCAGCGGAATTTCGGGATTCAAGCGCACCGGCGGGACCGCGGCGCGATTCAGAATCGCGTCGAAAATTACCGCGGTAGTGTCGCCGCGGAACGGAACGATGCCGGTGGCCATTTCATAGAGCACCGCGCCGAAGGAAAATAAATCGCTGCGCGCATCCACATCCTTGCCGCGCGCCTGTTCTGGCGACATGTACGCGACCGTGCCGAGCGCCGTGCCGGGGCTGGTGAGATGTTCCGGTGATATACCCGCAGCGACCGTAGCCGCCGTCGCCCCGTCGAGAAGTGAGCCGCCGATGGCCGCGGGCCTGAGTTTTGCCAGACCGAAATCGAGAATTTTGGCGTGGCCGCGCTTGGTGATGAAAATGTTGGCGGGCTTGATGTCGCGGTGAATGATGCCTTCGGCGTGGGCGGCGTCGAGCCCGTCGGCGATTTGGATGGCCAGCTCGAGGATCGCTTCGATTTCCATCGGGCGGCCGGCGATGCGGTGCTTCAGCGTCACGCCATCGAGAAATTCCATGACGATGTAGGCTTGGCCGTTTTCGTCGCCGATTTCGTAGATGGTGCAGATATTCGGATGATTTAGGGCTGATGCGGCTTTGGCTTCGCGCTGGAAGCGGCTCAGGGCTTGCGGATCTTTGGCTACGTCATCGGGGAGGAATTTCAGGGCTACGAAGCGATCGAGCTTGATGTCCTGGGCTTTGAACACCACGCCCATGCCGCCGCCACCGAGTTTTTCGAGAACGCGGTAGTGCGAGATGATGCGTCCGGAAGAGGAAGAATCAGGCATTGCGGCAAATCTTATGACGCGCTCAAACTCAAGTCAACGCGAGCTGCTGCGGACACTGGCTTAAGTGGTTGTACTTGTGCGCTGAGCTTCAATGAGAGCAGACACCGCCAGGAGTGGTGGTCCTACTCGGTTCTACTGCCGGTAGGCGGCCCACATATCGTCGATGAAGGTGTACTGAGGAAATTCGCCTTGCAGCCAATAGCGCGTTTGTCCTTGGCGCTCCCAGTTGGCGCTGTAGTCGAAGCCGGTTTGCGCCTTAATTTCTGCAACCGCTTGCGAATCGTCTTCGGTCATCCAGCGATCGACGTAATCGAAAAACGGCGGGTAATTCCAAGTGCTCTCCGCATGCATGATATGCATGGTCAAGGCTTCGCCGACCCACGAGACCGAAGTGCAGCATCGCCGATAAGCCTCGCCGAGCTGTTCATTGCCGTTGATGAGCGGCCAATTGGCCGGCTGGAGTTGCTCGTACGGGCCGTATAGTCCGGCGCTTACAACTGACCCGTCCGCGTTCACTCCATAATGCCCGCCGTAAATCACCGTCGCGCCCTGCCACGCCTCCTGGTACGTGCCCGCCGGAGGAAGATTCTTGATGTATAGCGTTTGCATATCTTCGCCAAACTGATTCGGATAGTTGGCCGACACATTTTTCATCCCGTCGCTGTTCAGCAAAATTCCCGCGAAGATGATCGGCAACTTCCGCCCGCTGCGATGCCCGCCAAACGCCGGCCATCCGTAGCCGGCCTGCACGCAGCCGTAGAGATCGATGCCGTACTGCACGAAATAATTGGTGAGATTCACTTTTTGGTCCGCCGAAAAGTTCAGCATTAGGAGAAGCGACGCGTAGGAATCGGCGAAGGCGATGTGCTGCCCGTAACTGGGCATGTACTCCGCGGGCGCGTCGAACAGGAACGGATTGGTATCGATCCACGGGCGGCGATAGTAGCCCTCAAATGTTGCCAGCGTAGGCGTCCCGGCATTCGCGTCCGAAGGAGTTGGCGGCGCGAGAGACGGCAGCAGATTTCTTTGCAGCGAGTTTGCGTGATAGATGGTTTGGCCGCGATCGCAGTAGGACGGCCGGAACGCATCGGCCGTGGGCATCGCGGAAAGCACCGTGAGAACGGACACGCTGGCCACCGGGCTCGCGCTCATGTCCGACGCGCGCATCACTTCCGGCAGCGAGTGAATCTGCGCCAGACTGATGGACGATACCAGTGAGTCTCCCGGATTCAGAGTGATCGGCGGATAGCTGCGCAGCGATGGATCGAACCACCAGGATTCGTCGGTTCCGTCGTTGAGCCTCGAGTCGAAGCCGCTTTTGCTGTTTGCCGTCGGCAAATTTCTCACTGAGCCGTTCTCGTATGGCGAGGAAGTTGTCGGCGCGGGATCAATCGCCGTGATCGTCACCGGACCGACCACGTAGTAATCGCCGTTGACGAACTGTCCCACCGGAACGGCCTGGCTGAACGTCCAGGTGATGCCGTCCTTGCTGATCGAACTAGCCGTTCCCGGCGGCGGAGGCGCTGCCGTGAGCGTTACAGCGGCCTGCGCCGACCGCGAAGAATCCGCCGCGCTGGTGGCCGTAACCTGAAAGCTGCCAGTGCTGCTCCCGGCCGTGTACATGCCCGCCGGCGTGATCGTCCCGCCGCTGGCAGTCCAATTGACGGAAGTGTTCGTGGTACCTGTAACAGTCGCTGAAAATTGCTGTTGCTCGCCCACGGCCACCGAGGCGGAGCCAGGCTGGATCGAAACCTGCACCTGAGAGCCCGGCGTCGAGGAGCTCGAACCAGCCTTGCCGGTGCAGCCGGCAAGACACAAGGTCGCGAACACGATGCACATCATTGCCGTCGCAAAGCAGCGCGCGCAGC
>DAITPO010000005.1:0-4045 GCA_036833535.1 Candidatus Acidiferrales bacterium
CTCGAGCAAATCAAATCCGGCAAGAACAACGAAGTCGAAGACGGCCTGCAGCTCCTGAAGCACGCCAACGAACTCTGCACCAGTCTCGGCGACGCCTGGTATTACCGCTCCCTCTTCGCGAAAAAGCTGGGCCGCGACAAAGACGCCGCCTACGCCCTCGAAAAAGCCAAGCTCTTCACCTCCGAAGCCATGACCGAGCAGCGCAATCCTTTCATCCTCGCAGCGCCGGCCCCGCCCGGCGGCGCGAGCGATCTCCCGCCGCTACACGAAAAATGGGCGCTGGCCATCGGCATCTCCCGCTTTCACGATCCCGGCCTCAATCTGAATTTCACCAGCAAAGACGCCCGCGATTTCTCCACCGTCCTGCAAGATCCAAAATACGGCCGCTTCAAACCCGCAAACGTGCACACCCTCACCGATGAAGTCACCACGCGAAAATTAAAAGAAGAACTGAACTGGCTGGCAAGAAGCGCCCAGGAAAACGATCTCGTAGTAATTTTTCTAGCCAGCCACGGCACAGCCCGTTCCGCCGACACCGCCGACGTAAATTACGTAGTAACGTCCGACACCGATCTCGAATCCCAAGACAGCCTCTTCGCCACCGCGCTCGCCATGGTCGATCTCTCCGACATCGTCCGCAGCCGCATCAAAGCCCGCCGCACGGTTATCCTGCTCGACACCTGCCACAGCGGCGCCGCCACGCTAGCCGCCAAAGAACGCGCCCTGGGCGTGGCCGAGTCTTCGCCCTCCAGCAGCGCACTAGAAAGGATCAGCGCAGGCATTGGCCGCGCCATCCTTACTTCCAGCACGGAATCGCAAGTCAGCTACGAAGGCCCACCGTATCAAAATGGCTATTTCACATATTTCCTGCTGGGCGCCCTGAAGCAAAACAACGGAATGAATTCCATGGACCAAATCTTCGCCTACGTAAACGACGGCGTCTCGAAAGCCGTAGCCGCAAAATCCGCCCCACATCGCGGCGTGAGCGTAGCCGGAGCAAAAACGCAATCGCCGCCAGGCCAAACTCCAGTCCTAAGCGCCAGCGAGATCGGCGAAAAAATAATCCTAGGCGCCCAACCAGCGTCGACAGCGGCAGCACCAGCCGATTAATTTTCCGGTCTTAGCGACGCCGGTCAATCGCCGCGCCCTCCGACGACCACAAACTAATCAACCTCCGCAATCATCCGCGGCGTAAACCGTGTCACCCAGAGCCCGCCGTTCGGCCCTGCATTTCTTTGAAATTTCTTCTGCCCGCAGATTTCTCAATCTGTCTTCGGCGCCGCGCCAGCCGTTTCTGCCGCAGCCCCCGAAAGCGCCCGCGCCTTTTTCCGCGATCCGCCAAGCGATTTCCACCATCTCTCCACCGCCCCTTCAAAATTCCGCCTCACTCCAAATCGCCCCAACTTTAATCGCGCCTCGCGCAAAGTCCGCGCGCACCGCCCACCCTCCGCCAATCTCTCGTTCCACTGCCCCTCTTCGCTCTGCCAAATCCCAAAAAATCCCCCCGGATGCGCGTAGCCATGATTCTGATGCACCGCCAAAACGCGCGGCGAAGCATCCACCACCGGCGCCCCGAGATCCCCAGCCTTCCACACCAGCCAGTTGTCCCACCACAGCCGCCCAATCAACATCGCCGGCACTTCGCGATACATCCCCCGCGGAAACACAAAATAATCAATCCAGCTAACCGATCGCCGCTTCCCCCGCCGCGCCACATCCGCCCTCAATCGCGATTCCCAATCCGCCGCCGCAAAATCCAGTGGCGCAGTGATATCAATGTCCCATCGTCGCCCAGCCATCAAAAATTCCGGCCGCCAGGCAGCGACGCTGTCGATAGCCCGCAGAAATTCATCGAACAAAATAATGTCCGAATTCACATAAGCAACAATCGGAAACGAAGCCGCCGCCTGCGCCTGCGCAAATAAATCATCCAGAAACGGCGTACCTCGATCATTCCGCCGACTCGCCGCAATATGCCGCAAT
Source organism: Candidatus Acidiferrales bacterium (assembly GCA_036833535.1). Lineage (GTDB taxonomy): Bacteria > Acidobacteriota > Terriglobia > Acidiferrales > UBA7541 > Palsa-147. Next base: position 1,984 of record DAITPO010000005.1, read on the forward strand.
CCGAATTCCCGAGCAAACTCCGCCGTCCCAGCCTCATCGCCAAACAAAATAATCTCCGGCCGCGGCAAAAGCCGCGTCCAGCTAACAATCGCATTCCTCTGAATGACGCCGATATGCCCGTCAAATCCCTTGGGCATGGCAAAAATCGTAATCACGCCTGCGCCGCCCCAATCCCCAAACTCAAATACCGAACTCCCGCCACATTCTCGATATGCTTCAACCCCCGCCAACAATCCACCACCACCCGCCCGCCTCCACTCCCCCAAGTCGCCGCAGGAATCTCCAAAAATTCCTTCCACGGCGTAGCCACAATCACAATCTCCGACCGCGCAATACATTCCTCCGCCGTAGCCGCAAACTGAATCGCCTCTCCCAATTCCCGCCGCGCATTGGCCATCCCCGCCGGATCAAACGCGCACACGCGAAATCCCCGCGAAGCCAATTCCCGCGCCAGCAAAAATCCCACAGCTTCTTCCACCACGTCCGTCTGCGGCTTATAAGTCAATCCAAGCACTCCCGCAGTCGCACCTCGCTTCGCATGACGCCCCACCCGCTCCGCCAGCCAGATCACCTGCGCCCGATTGAAAGAATCCGTAGCCTGCGCCAATTCCGCCGGCGCCCCCAGCCCCCGCGCCAAAGCCGCCAGCGCCCGGTTGTCCCGCGGAAAGCAAGGCCCGCCGTACGACACCGCCCCCTTCAAATATTTCGCTCCGATGCGGCTATCCAATCCCAGCGCCGCCGTAACCACATCCACATTCGCCCCCGGCGACGCCTCGCAAATCCGCGCCAGCATATTCGCAAAGCTGATTTTTGAGGTCACATACGTGTTCACCGAAATCTTGGTGATCTCCGCATTCACAAAATTCATTCGCGCCACGGCCGGCTTCGAATCGCAAACGCGTTTATAAAGCCCCTCCAGAATTTCGCCTGACCGCGCATCCGATTCCCCAATCAAAACAAAATCCGGATTCAGAAAATCCCGAATCACGCTGCCGAGCGCAATAAATTCCGGCGAATAACAAAGCCCAAAATCCACGCCGCAAACTTTCCCGCTAGCCGATTCCAATTTCGCCCGCACCGCACCGCCGGTAGCTCCAGGCATCACGGTGCTCGTAAGCACCACAACATGAAATTCCTTCTTCCCGCGCAAGCCCAACCCGATCGCTTCGCAAACCGGCAAAACATGCCGCAGCGAAAATCCCCCATCCCCCTCGCTAGGCGTCCCAACGACAATAAAAGTAATCTGCGATTCCGCGACAGCAAGCGAAGCATCCGAAGTGGCCCGCAATAAATCCCCATTCTCCCGAATCAAAGCATCCAGCCCAGGCTCAAACACCGGCGCCCGCCCATGCTCCAAGGCCTCAACTTTCCCAGCATCCGCGTCCACCCCAATCACACGAATCCCCTTAGACGCCAAACAAGCCGCCAACGGCGCCCCAAGCTTCCCCAACCCAATCACCGAAATCGTCTCGATCTCATCCTCCCATCGCGCTCAAGAATATCTCTAGTAGGGGCGGGGCTTGCTCCGCCCGCCAATCTCGCGAACTCCGAAACGCACGCCACGTCCACCGCCCCCATCCTTATTCAATCCCAACCACTCCGCGGCCGACTGTATAATGCCGCCGCCCCATCATCAATCGAAAGCGAGGCCCCCAATGAAGCCCGCCCTACTCGCAGCAATCATCCTGACCCTGGCCTCAACAACCGCAGCCCAATCCCCCGACCCGCAACTCCTCTCCGAAATCCAAAAAATCAAAGCCATCGACAATCACTCCCACCCACCGCGCCTCGTTGCCCCCAACGAAATCGACGACGAATTCGACGCTCTCCCCTGCGACCCGCTCGAGCCCTCCGACCCTCCCACCGCCAATCGCCCCGGCAATCCGCAATTTCTGGCCGCCTGGAAATCTCTCTGGGGCTACAAATACGATGACAAGACCGAACCCCACATCCGCGAACTCCTAGCCACAAAAGCGCGCATCCGCCAGGAGCAAGCCGACAATTATCTCAACTGGGTCCTCGATCAACTCGGCATCGAATCCGAACTAGCCAATCGCATCGC
>DAITPO010000005.1:4145-5512 GCA_036833535.1 Candidatus Acidiferrales bacterium
ACAGATCTATTCCCCGGCAAAGCAGAATACGACTGGGAAGAAATCGGCTGGCAAACCACGCAAAACGCAAGGACAGCCTTAGCCATAGCCCTAACCGGCATGATGCAAGACGGCGAAATCTCCCGCGCCAGAGCGTCCGAGCTAGCCCACATGGCCCTCCACGATAACGCTGCCAAACTCTACGGCTGGTAGTCGCTCTTGTACCGCTGGCGTCCCGCCGGCGCTTACGAGCAAGAGTTTCATGAATAGCGCAAACCACGAGCGGACGACAAAACCCAACCGATACCATCTCTCTTCATCTCAATCACAGTCCGCCTAAAATCGAGTCCATAGCGAACATTTTCGTTCGTAAGAGCCGGCGGGACGCCAGCGGTACGAAACCACAACCCGATTCACCGTAATCCGCGTACCGATAACTACCGAGCCCGATCCGTTCCCAATTGAGACAAACCAATTCCCATCCACAAAAATTAATTTCTACATAAAAACCTGTACTCTTTTGCGTTCAACATCCCGAACACCCGATTGACACTCCGAACAGTCAGCGTACACTATACTGGTAGCTTGTTCAGCATATTGAACATGGCCTGTTCGCCACCCGGGCCCACTAGGAGCAAGTCATGGAAGGTTCCTCACAGCGCTTTTTTCACCGCACCGAAGAAGATTGTCCCGTAGCGGTACGCAATGGCGATCGCCTCGACCGCATCTCCCGCGGCCTCGGCAATCTAAGCGTAGGCGGTATGTTCGCCGCTGTCTCCGAACTTCCCATAGGCTCCCATGTAAGCGTAGAGGTTGGCGGCAAACATCCCTTCCACGCCGAAGGCGTAGTTCGTTACGTAGCCCCGGCCCGCGGCATCGGCATAGAATTCACATCCCTAGAGCCGGTAGACGAAACCCTAATCGCCGACCACATAGCCGACCTAACGCTAAGAGGCCTACCAGCCGCGTAGTTGGTAGCGCCGGCGTCCCCGCCGGCATCTTACGACCACCGCGGTCCGAAAAGACCGTACTCGTCCGCGGACCGACAATTGCATCAAGTCCTCTCCTCTTAACTCAGCGCCCTCAGCGTCTCTGCGGTAATCCTCCGTTCTCCGCCGTTCTCCGATTCCTCTCCCCACTCCCCAGCGCATATAATCCCCCCAGATGGAAACCCTCGCCGACTGGCTAAACTGGCTCCTGGGCCCAGAATCCAGCCCCAAGCCCTCCCCGCAACCCGCCGCCGGAATCCTGACCGCTCCACTCGAAGAAGCCCCACCCAGCTCCACTCATCTCTACCCCCGCTGGCTCTTCCTCCGCGCCATCGGCCTAATCTACTTCTCCGCCTTCTATTCCCTGATCTTCCAAATCAAAGGCCTGATCGGCCCCAA
>DAITPO010000005.1:5612-9801 GCA_036833535.1 Candidatus Acidiferrales bacterium
GGCATTCCTTTTCCAGAAGGTCCCATGCGCTGGCTCGATCCCTTCCGCATAGCCAACCGCTACGGCCTCTTCGCCAACATGACCCACGAGCGCTACGAAATCGAATTCCAAGGCACCCGTGACGGCAAATCGTGGGTCCCCTATCCCTTCCGCTACAAGCCACAGGACCTCACCTCCGCCCCGGGCATTTACGCCCCCTATCAACCCCGCTTCGAATGGAACCTCTGGTTCGCCTCCCTAGACTCCTGGCGCCGCTCCCCGTTCGTAGTAGCCACCGAAGAGCAAATCCTCAAAGGCAGCCCGGATGTCCTGGCCCTATTCGCAAACGATCCGTTCAAGGGCGATCCTCCCAAGGCAGTCCGCGCGGTAATCTATCAATACTGGTTTACGGACCTGGCCACCAAGCGCACCCAAGGCACCTGGTGGCGCCGCGACCTCCTAGGCCGCTACTGCCCAGCCCTGATCCGCACCCAAGACGGCGAAATTGCCGAGGATGATTCCGAAGATCTAAGCCCAACAGTCCATCCTCCCAGGGAGTAGTTCAAACCTATGTAGCGCCGTCCTTTCAGGTCGACATCCTATAAATCCAACGGCATCAATCTCTTACACGATTTTTGCGGACGCCCTTGCATTTTCCTGATTATGTGCTATTCTAACAACTGGTCAGAATTTCGTAGTAAGAAGCGTAAGAAAGGCCCGGGTTTCACATCCGGCCCTCCAAATTCGAGGAACCCTCTGGGATCCTCGCCGCCTCTGTGAACCACGCAAGCTGACCCGCCAATTTCTAATCGCGTGCGAAATTATTAGAAATTGAGCTAACTTACTGAAAATAAAGGAAGACTATCATTTCTAATCGCGTGAAAACGGGCCCCCCAACGGGGTCGCTCACAGGCAGTAAATCAATTTCAAATGGAGGCGGTACAAAAGAAGATTGGGGAGAAGCCTCCCGACGAGACCCCTCCCCACCTTTGTCCCTGGGGTACGCCGTAAATGGCCCTGCCAGGAGAAGCGGGCCAACGACGCACACAGTGTTTCCCGCTACAACCCAAGCCACGCAAATTAGTTGCGGTGCAACCGAACATTTCTCAAAAAATTCCGCCCGCGCCGACAAGCGTTCTACGGGGCCTTTCCCGCACGCCCCGGCGCCAGTAGAATGGCCGCCTAACGGAATGAGACCCGAAAAGAAGCCGCACGAGCCGGAAATCACCGAGCCGCAACTTCTCGCGCATCTCGCCAAGATCGACCATCCGCAAAGCATCCGCGAAATGGCCCACGAGCTGGGCCTGCATCATCGCGGCCGCCGAGCGATTCCCAAGATTCTCTCGAAGCTCAAGCGCAACCGGGTAGTCGAAGAAATTTCCGGCGGCCGGTTTCGCCTCGCCCAAGGACATCTCCCGCGCTCGGTGCAAAAAGCCGTCGCCGGAAGCCAAGAGAAGGCCAAGCCCGCGCAGCAGGAACACCAGCGCAAGCCGCAACGCGATCCGAATCTCATCGCCGGGCGCTTTATCGCGCATCGCGATGGATATGGCTTCGTCGTGCCCGCCGAGCCGCAACCGAAAATGGACGGCGACTTATTCATCCGCCGCGATGCCGTCGGCGACGCGATGCACGGCGACAGCGTCCTCGCGCGCATCGAGCGGCGCCGCGCCGATGGCCGCGCTGAAGGCCGCATCGTTCAGATCGTCGAGCGCGAGCATCCGACCGTCGTCGGCCTGTTCCGCTACGGCCCGCAAAGTAATGTCGTGCTTCCCTACGACACGCGCATCCTGCACGAAATCGTAATTCCGCCGGGCGATGAGCTGTTGCCTGCACTGAAAGATAAGCTCGGCGAAATGCCCGCTGCCGCGGGAGCGAATTCGCGCGTGGCCAGCCGCCGCGTGCGATTCCCGGAACTCGATGGCGCCGTGGTAAATGTCGAACTCACGCGATTTCCGAAAGGCGGTCTTGCGCCGGCAGGCCGCGTGATCGAAATTCTCGGCCGGCCCGGCGACATCGGCGTGGACACGGAAATCGTGATCCGCAAGCATCACTTGCCGCATGAATTCGCAGAGGATGTCGTCGACGAAGCCCGCGCCGTGCCGCAGCAAGTGAGCGAGGCGGATCGCCGCGGCCGCCGCGATTTTCGCGATTTGCCCATCGTCACAATTGACGGCGAAACGGCGCGCGACTTCGACGATGCGGTGCACGTCGCTACGCAGCCGAATGGCAATTTCGAATTGCAGGTGCACATCGCCGATGTCGCGCACTACGTCAAGCGCGGATCGCCGATCGATCTCGAGGCGCGGCTCCGAGGAACATCGGTTTATTTCCCGCTGCGCGCCGTGCCCATGCTTCCCGAAGAGCTTTCAAACGGGATCTGCTCGCTCAATCCGCAAGTCGAGCGGCTGGTGATGAGCGTCATAATGAAAATCGACGGCGAGGGCCAAGTCACCGGTACGGAATTCAGCGCCGGAGTGATTCGCTCCGCCGAGCGCATGACTTACACCAACGTGAACAAAGTTCTCGAAAACGATCCGGAAATGAGCGAGCGCTACGCCGCGCAGGCCGCGCATTTCCGCCGCATGCGCGAACTGGCGCTGCTGCTGAATAAGCGGCGCTATGGCCGCGGCTCGATTGATTTCGATTTGCCCGAGCGCGTAATCGAATTCGACGCGCAGGGCCGCATGACCGGAATTCTTCGCAGCGAGCGCAATATCGCGCACCGCATCATCGAAGAATTCATGCTGGCGGCAAATGAAAGCGTCGCGCGCTACCTCGATCGCCGCGGAATCGTCAGCCTGCATCGTGTGCACGAGAAGCCGGACCCGAACAAAGTTCTCGAATTCGAAGAAATGGCCAAGGCATTCGGCTACACGCTTGGCGTAACGGATCTGCTCGAGCGCCGCGTGATGGTTCGCCACGGCAAATCGCAGCCGCCCGCGCGCCGCGATCGCGCCGGCCATGGCCGCATGCGGCCGATGGAAGTGACCATGCCCGCGACAGAAGAAATCGATATTCGGCCCGAGCATTATCAGCGGCTCACGGAGAAAATCGCGGGCAAGCCAGAAGAGCGCATCGTTTCTTACTTAATGTTGCGCTCGCTGCGGCAGGCTCGCTATGCCGCGGAGCCGCTCGGCCATTTCGCGCTGGCCGCGGATGAATACACGCACTTCACTTCGCCGATTCGCCGCTATCCCGATTTGATCGTGCATCGCGCGCTGAAATGGGCGCTCGAGAATCCGGACGCATCCGGCCCGCGCATCATGCCGGTGACAAAATCGCGCGGCGCGGACAAGCACGACGGCTCGGAAGCGCCCGGCATCGGGCCTTATCGCCGCCAGGAACTCGATAAGATAGCCGTGGAATCCTCGGAAGCCGAACGCCGCTCCGATGCGGCCGAACGCGAATTGATGGATTGGAAGACGGCGCAATTCATGGAAAGCCGCCTTGGTGAAGAATTCGAGGCGCTGATTATTTCCGTGCAGAAGTTCGGGTTCTTTGTTGAGTTGATTGACGTATTCGTCGAAGGACTTGTGGGAATCGATCAGATGGAGGAGTTCACCGCCGGACGATGTTTGTATCGCGAGCGCGATCATGCCATCGTCTGCGAGCCGCAGCACCATGGACGGAGCCGCAGCCGCGCAGCTGCCATCGCATTTCGTTTAGGCGATCGAGTCCGCGTGCGCGCCGAGCGCATTGATCCCTTCCGCCAGCGCGTCGAGTTTGCGCTGCTTGCGCGTGAAATAGGAAAGGTGAATTAGGAATTGTTGCCTGTGGACTGACGCTGTTGCGCGTCTATGGCCGACACAGCCAGGAGTGGCTGTGCTACTGTTGCGCTATCGTTCGTGATTGGCGGGAGGTGAGGATTGGCGATTCGAATGTGTCCTGTTAGCTTGACGAAGATTGATGCGATGGCTGTGGTTGCGCATTCTTATGACTTGGTTTGTCCTGGTTGCGGGCGGCATTTGGAGGTTTCGCGGATTAGCCGGAATATTTCTATGTTTGCCGGTTTGATCGCGGGGTACGGGGCTTGGTATTTCAGCACGCAATCGGCGGCGAATCATCAGGCGCTGGGTTGGGTGTTTCCGATTTTGTTCGCGATTTTGGCGTTCGGGATAGTTACGCCGGTGGTGTTGATGCTGACCGCTGATTTATCGCTGAAGGCTGAGCTGCCGCCGCCGGAAATTTCATCTCATGCGGATGCGGGGCA
>DAITPO010000005.1:9901-69482 GCA_036833535.1 Candidatus Acidiferrales bacterium
CGCTGAAGGCTGAGCTGCCGCCGCCGGAAATTTCATCTCATGCGGATGCGGGGCATGGCGCCGGACATCATTAGAAGTCGGTAGCGCCGGCGTCCCCGCCGGCATCTTACGACTACCCAAGTCAGAAAGTACGGCGATTCTGGGCGGCCTCAGCTCGCCGCTAGATATGCGCCCTGTGAATTTTCGAGCGTGCGTCCGCGGTCGATGAGCGATCCTGGTTCCAATATCGGTCGCCGGATGCCGGCGGGGACGCCGGCGCTACTGGCGACGCTTCGCGTCTGGTACCTTCGGACCATTGACCCGTACCTTGGGTCCAGCGAAACTGCCTGCCCTATGAGCCACTACGCCCCGCTCCTCGGAAAGAAAGTGGAAGCGCATTACCGAGCCAGTGACCTCAACCTTCTGGCCGTCGGCACGCTGGTCGCCGACACCGGCAGCTCGATCTTCATTGAAGACCGCTTCACGCAGAATGGCCGCGAGAAAAAGATGCGGCTGGAAATTCCTTATCCGCACGTGCACCGGATTTACGAACGGCCGGATGCGGCGGACGCTGCTCCTGTGGGGGCTGCGCCCGTGCTGCGGGATTGGGAGCCGCCTGGGTCGAAGAGCGCCTGAGTAGATCATTCGACGGGTTTCTTCCGCGCTGGATTGTTGCTCCTGGAAATCGTTTTCTTCGTCGGATGCCGGCGGGGACGCCAGCGCTACCAACACCGTGCCGCTTGCGCGGCTGCATTATCCCTCCTAAATTTCTGACCTCTTCGTGTTTCGGAATCGCCATGCGGTACACTTTCCTGTTTTCAGGAGATGGCGATGAAACCTGCCGTGGGGTTGATTGGACTGGGATTGATGGGCAAGCCGATGGGCCGGAATTGGCTCAAGGCGGGATTTCCGCTCACTGTTTGGAATCGAACACAGAGCCGCGCGGAGGATTTGCTTCGCGAAGGCGCGAAGTGGGGCGCGAGCCCACGCGAAGTTGCGGCGGCTAGCGATGTGCTTTTTACGATCGTCAGCGATCCACCGGCGCTGGAACAAGTTCTGTGGGGCGCGAATGGAGCGATCGAGGGATTGAAGCGCGGCAGCGTGCTGGTGGATTCGAGCACGGTTTCGCCCGGGCTTGCGCGGCGGGCGGCGGCGGCTTGCGAGGAGCGCGGGATTGAGTTTCTAGATGCGCCCGTGACCGGCGGGACTTGGGGAGCTGAAGCAGGCGAACTTGTTTTTATGATTGGCGGGAAGCAAGAGACGCTGACGCGCGTCGAGCCCGTGCTGCAGGCCGTCGGGAAGAGATTTTTTTTGCTGGGGCCGAACGGGGCCGGGCAGACTGTGAAGCTGGCGATGAATATGATTCTGGCGCTGCAGGTGGAGGCTTTTTCGGAGGCGCTGGCGCTGGTAACCGGATCGGGAGTTGCGGGCGAGAAATTGGTGGAAGTGCTGCAATCGAGCATGGCGCGGTGCGGAGTGCTGGACGTGAAGATTCCTGTGATTTTGAAGGGCGAGTTCAAGCCTAGTTTTCCGCTGCGCTTGATGCATAAGGATATGCGTTTGGCGTTGGAATTGGCAAAGGAGCGCGGCGTGCCGATGCCGGCGGGTGCGGCGGCTTATGAGACTTATAGCGCGATTCAGGCGGCGGCGAAGGATGATCCGGATTTTGCGGCGGTGGCGAGATTTTGGGGGAAGGCGCGGACGGCGTGAGGAGTCCGCGCATGAGTGTTGCATTTGGTGAGTTGCTCGGTCGTCAGATGCCGGCGGGGACGCCAGCGGTACCGAGGCTCGGAGCCGGCGCTAGCCTAGAGCGTCTGGGGCGAAGAAGCTTAGAGGTAGGTCGCGCGAGGTGCGCAGGCCTGCTGGGGCTGCCAGGATTACTGGGATTGCGTTGACTACTACGGCGGCGGTGGCTATGTCGCCGTGCGTGCCGCCGGGGATTGTCAGCGCGAGCTTGGGCTCGCCTTCTAGTTCGATTGTGTCGGCGGCATTTCTTGCGCCTACATACATTTTCAATTCCATGAAGATTTTTTCTTTGCCTGCGGCGGTGCCTCGGGCGATTTGATGAACGCCTGCTACCTGGCCTGCGGCTACTTCCAGATATTCGGTGCGCACGGAATTTTCCGCGATTACCGGCTCGATGGTTTCGGAGATGTCGTCAACGGTGAGGCCGAGGCCATCGGCTACCATGGCGATTGATTCGGGCAGACCGTGATGCTTGATAACGCCCGCGGCTACCTGCGCGCGGAATTCTTCGGGGGTCATGCCGGCGCCGATTTTTTTCTGGAGCGGGAGGCGGCGGTGCGAGGCGTCGACGATGCGTGTGGCTTTGGCGTGATCGACGCGCTGGGAGACTGCGGCTAGCGTCAGGACCAGCTTATCCATCACGAAGCCGGGATTTACTCCGGTACCTACGAGCGCGACGCCTTCTTCCTGTGCTGTTGTATCCAGTTTTTTCGAGAGTTCCGGATGCTTGCGGAATGGGTAGGCGAGTTCTTCGCACGTTGAAACGATGCAGCAGCCGGCTTCGAGGCAGGCGGTGAGCTGATCCATTACGCTTTCGAGGTAGGAAGATGTGGAGTGAATGACGATGTCTACATGGCCATCGAGAATTTTGGCTGCGTCGGCGGAGACTTTGACGCCCCATGGGGCGTCGGGCGCGCCGGCGATTTCGCCTAGATCTTTGCCGGCTTTTCCGGGATCGGTGTCAACGGCGCCGACGATTTCGAGGGCGCTCTTTTGACGCATCAGGCGGGCGATGGATGCGCCGATGGGGCCTACGCCGTATTGCACTACGCGGATTTTTTTTCTCACTGCGGCTCCCTGAGAATTGAGGCAATAGCCTAAAGCGAGTGGGAGTTATCCGCAATGGAATTCCGCAGACGGCCGGCCAATAGGCGACGTTTTACTTGTGATCGACGAAAAACAGATCCTTCAAGGCGGGCATCCTTCCGGATGCCTTCAGGATGACAGCGCAAAAGCGTCTTCCGCGAGTCACATAGCGCGAGCGGGAAAGGCTTGTCGCGATTGGGCGCGGGCCGCATAATTTGAGCGATTTTTCCGTGAACGCTACACCTGAGAACAGCTTAAGAAAACGCGCTCTTGGAGGCATTGTCCTCCGCATCGCGGGGACGATTCTTGTCCTGGGGCTGCTGTTTCATTTTTTACCGGTGCGGCAGGTGAGAGCGGCGCTGCGGCTTGTGCCGCTGCATTTGTGGGCGCTGGTTGTGGTTGGTTATCTGGCGAGCCATGCGATTGCTTCGATGAAGTGGCGGTTGATGGTGAATCGTGCGGGCTCGGGACTGAGCGTGGCGCAGGCGGCGCATTGTTATTTCGCGGGATTGTTCAGCGTGCTGTTGCTGCCTTCGATTGTTGGCGGCGATATTGTGCGGGCCGGATTGGCGATGCGGATGGGGAGGAGCAAGGCGGCGATTTTGTTTGGGAGTTTTCTCGACCGGATTCTGGATTTTCTGGCGCTGGCGCTACTTACGGTGGCTGGGGCGGTATTGGTTCCGGGGAGCTTGAGCGCGGAGAGCCGGTATTTGTTTTTTGTTTTGGGAGCGGCGGCTTTGGGATTGGGGATTGTCGCGTTGCTTGTGATCGTGTTATTGCCGGCGCGGCGATTTTCGTTTCGCATGCGGCGAAAATTGGTGCGATTGAGAGAAGCGCAGCGGGCTATGGCTGAGCGGCGGCAATCTGTGCTGGCGGCGCTGGTGCTGGCTCTAGTGGTGCAAGGTTCGTTTATTGGACTGACTGCGGCTTTGGCCGATGCGGCGGGTTTGCACTTGGCGTTTCAGGCTTGGTTGTTTGCCTGGCCGATGGCGAAGATTTCGGCGCTTGTGCCTTTGACGCAGGGCGGGATCGGAGTGCGTGAGGCGGCGCTCGTGGGATTGTTGCTGCCGTTTGGTGCGCCTGCGGCGCGGACTGTGGCTGTGGGATTTGCTTGGGAGGGCGTGATTATTGTTGGTGGGTTGATTGGAGGGTTGGGGGCTTATTTGATTGGGAAGATGAGGTTGGATGTTGGGTGAGATTGTGGCTCGCGTGAAAGACGAAGATGGCCGAAATGCGGGAGGGCTGCAGCCCCCCCTACTGTGACGCGCCGGCGCGAGTTGTGGCTGTGAAGCGATTGCGCTTGGCGTCTTCGAGGAGTTGGGCGGCGGCTTTGTCGGCGGCGGACTCGTCGATGCAGCTACAGACGAAGTGGCCCAATTCATGGGCGTAGATGTTCTCACCGGTGCGGCGCTCGGCCCCTTTGCGGAGGGCTTCGGCGTAAAACCAGGTTTCGCGCAGCTGGAGATCGGAGACGGCGGCGCGCGAGCTGACGATCACGCCATATTCTAGAGTGAGATGATGCATGACGCTGCGCCATGCGGCGCGATCGCAGACGAGATAGATGCGATGTCCGCGGACGAAGGCGAATTCGCGGATGAGGCGCTGCAGTTCGGCGAGGCTTTCCTGACATGCTGCATCGTTCGTGCCGACGATGGTGATGCTGGGCGGCAGAGTGAGGCTGCGGGCGGGCTGTGCTCGCAGCGGAGCGGGCGCGAAGTTCGCGACTAAGAGAAGTCCGCAAATCATTAGGACGAGCCGCAGGGCCGCGAATTGGTATTCGCGCTTCGCAATTTGAGTTCGTGCGGGCACACCTCTAGTTAATGAATTCCTGGGCTTTTTCATTTTTCCGTCCATCCAGCGACTTCGTTGCTGGTTTGACTGAAGATCTCGCGGCCCCGAGTGAGCTTCAGGCACATCGAGCGTAGCGATTCACGAAAAGTGAATCCAACGCTTTGATTTCATCATCCGAATGAACAGCTTTCATGAATCTTTTCCCGACGCTGCACATTAATCTGTAAGCGCGGGAAGGGGCTATCCGGATCTTGCGCGTGAATTCAGCAGGCGCGGGCGTCGCCTCGGGGAGGCAGGCATGAGTCTCGAAGTGCGGCACCTGAAACTGGTTGCGGCGGTGGCGGAGGAAGGCACGATCACGCGGGCGGCGAATCGTCTGCATTTGACGCAATCGGCGCTGAGCCATCAATTGCACGATGCGGAGGAGCAACTCGGCACCACGCTTTTTGAGCGCACCAGCAAGAAGATGAAATTGACGGAGGCGGGCGAGCGCGTGCTGGCTTCGGCGCGGACGGTGCTGGAGGAGTTGACCCGCGTCGAGAAGGACATTGAATCGCACGCGACGCAGGTACGCGGCAAAGTGCGGTTGACGACCCAGTGCTACACCGTTTATCACTGGCTGCCGTCGTGCTTATTGCGATTCATGAAGGCATACACGGATGTAGACGTGAAAGTGGTGGTGGAAGCGACGCCGGATCCTTTCCAAGCGCTGATCGAGGAGAGAGTGGATTTGGCGATTGTTTGCGCGCCGGTGCGCGACCGACGAATCGTGTACACGCCGCTTTTTTCGGATGAGGCAGTGGCGGTGCTTCCGCCGGGGCACCCATTGACGCAGAAGGCGTATCTTTCGGCAGAGGATTTTGCGGGCGAGACTTTGCTGGTTTATCCGCCGAAAGAGGAGAGCATTGTGATCACGAATTTGCTCACGCCGGCGGGGCTGGCACCGCGCGCCGTTCAGGAACTGACATTGACCGAGGCGATGATCGAATTGGTGAAGGCGGGAATGGGAATCACGGTGATGACGCGCTGGAGCATCGCGCCGCAATTGGAAGATGGGAGTTTGGTGGGAGTGCCGATGACGCGGGAAGGACTGTGGCGCGATTGGAGCGTGGCGCGATTGAGGCGCAAGAACACTCCGGCGTACATCACGGAATTTCTGCGTTTACTGACCGACGATCCGCTGGGCACGCTCGCGAAGCGGCATGAGAAAGTGTCGGTCACCGCCTCGCGACGCCAGCGCACCGGCCATGCGAGCGCGGGCCCACATCGCCGGTTGAGCGCAGTTACGGTTTAGAGATGTTGGAATAATCGGGGAACGCCGGGCGCTTTGGCGTTGGCGGCGGATTCTTCTCGAGCTCCTTCATCAGCATGTCGACCGTTTTCTCGAGCTGCAGGTCGTGGCCTTCGCGCCAGGCTTTGGGATCGAGTTCTACTTCGATGTCGGGCGGCACGCCGTGATTTTCGACATCCCAAGTGCCCTCGGTGGTGTAGAAGGCGACGCGTGGCGCGGTGACGAAGCCGCCGTCCATCAAAACCGGATAATCGTAAATTCCTACGAGGCCGCCCCAGGTGCGTTTGCCGACGAGCTGGCCGATGCCAACGTGGCGGAAGAGCCAGGGCATGTAATCGCCGCCTGATCCGGCGAATTCATTCACGATCATGGCTTTGGGGCCGAAGATGCCGCCGACGGGCGTGTCGAAATCTGCGCCTTCGCGGGTGAGCCAGTAATTCCAAACTTTGCGCTGGAGATATTCGATCACGTAGTCGGCTGCGGCGCCGCCGCCGTTGAAGCGCTCGTCGAGCACGGCGCCTTGCTTGCCCACCTGCGCGAAAAAGTAGCGATTGAAATCGGTGTAGCCGCCGGTGGCGGTGTCGGGGAGATAGACGTAAGCGAGTTTGCCGCCGCTGAGCTCGTCCACTTTGCGGCGATTGCCTTCGACCCAGTCGCGATTGCGAAGACCGGTTTCATTGTCGATGGGAACGACGGTGACTTCGCGCGAGCTGCTTCCGTCGGGGTTCGGGCCGACTTTCAGGAGCACCTGCTTGCCGGCAGTCTCCTGGAAGAAGCTGTAGACATCATCCGAGCCGTGGAGTTCGCGGCCATTGACGGCGAGAAGATATTCGCCGGTTTTGACGTTTACGCCGGGTTGCGTGAGCGGAGCGCGCAATTGCGGATTCCAATTTTCGCCGTTGTAGATGCGGGCGAAGCGGTAGCGGCCGTTTTCGATGGAGTAGTCGGCGCCAAGCAGGCCGACTTTGATTTGCTTGAATTCGGGAACGTCGCCGCCGGCTACGAACATGTGGCCGACGTTGATCTCGCCGAGCATTTGGATGAAGAGATAGTTCAGGTCTTCGCGGCTGGCGACGCCTTCTAAATAGGGCTCATATTTCTTCTTCAGCGCGTCGAGATTCAGGCCGTGGTAGTGCGGGTCGTAGAGGAAATCGCGTTCGATGCGCCAGACTTCGTCGTACATTTGCTTCCACTCTGCGCGCGGCTCGACCCAAACTTCCATTCCTTCTAGTTTCAGCTTGCCTTCACCGGGTTTCGCGGCCGATTTCGTGGCAGCGATAAACAAGCCTTCGCCCTGCCTGTAGAGGAATTTTTCGCCGTCGAAGGACAGGCTGAAGGCTTGAACACCTGATACGAGCGGTTCGGTCTTCCTGGTTTTCAGTTCGAATTTCTCGACGTTGACGCCTGGGCCGGGGCCGCCGCCATCATCATCTCCGCCGTCGCCGGCTGGAGGATTTTCGCCGAGAAATACTTCGCCGGTCTTTCCGGCGTCGAGTCCGACGTAATCCTTCGCCGGAATCGGGAGGGCAAGGATGCGTTGGCTGATGCCGTCGAAATCGATGGTGACCTTCACGGGCTCTTCGGGCTTGGACTTTTCCTTATCTTTGTCTTTGTCGGAATCAGATTTGGAATCTTTCTTCGCGTCTTTCTTAGAATCGTCTTTCTTAGAGTCGGCGTCTTTCTTGGAATCGTCGGACTTGGCTTCGGGGCCTTTCTCTTCGTCGCTTTCCGGAGCGAGAGGCGAAGGCAAATCTTTGCGAAGAACGATCACGTAAACGCTGCGCGTGACGTTGTGGCCGAAGCTGGAGAGATCGAGCCAGCCGGTGGTGGGGCCGATATCGGTGCTGGCGGTGAAGTAGAGGTACTTGCCATTTTTGTCGAAGGCGGCGAACTCGGCGTCGCTGAGACCGTCGGTGATTTGCGTGGACTTGCCGGATTCGAGGGAATAGACGAAGACGGCGCGCAGATGGCTCGGCAGCATTTTGGTGTAGCCGATCCACTCGCTATCCGGCGCCCAGACGGGATTCAACTGGCGCTGCGGATTATCGTAGGTGTCGGTGTCCACCTTTACTGCCGGAGTGTTTTTATCGAGGTCCACATACCAGAGATTCAGGCGCTTGTCGGTGAGAAGAATTTTCTTGCTGTCGGGCGAGAACGCGGGGGAATAGTAGTAGGAAGGCGTGTCGCCGATTTTGATGGTGCGCGTTTCACCCATTCCATTCTGGCTGCGGATGCGCAGCGCGTATTCACCGCCTTCGTCGGAAAAGTAGGCGATGGATTTTCCGTCGGGCGACCAGGAGGGATCGCGATCTGCAACGCTCGGGGAGTTGGTGAGATCGCGGATGTCGCCCTTTTCGGCCGGAGCGGTGAGGATTTCACCGTGGGCTTCGAAGACGGCGCGGGCGCCGGTGGGCGAGATCGTGCCGGTGGCGATGTGCTTGGCTACATTTTCGAAATGCGGGCGAGCTTCTTCGAGATCGCCGGTGATGCGGATATCCACTCGATGCTCGGATTTGGAGGCGAAATCGTAGATGTGCAGCGAGCCGAACTGCTCGTAAACGATGCCGCCCGGCCCGGCGGAGGCGCTGCGAATGGGCATGCCTTTATTGGGAACGATTTCCGTGACGGCTTTTGAGTTCGTGTCGTAGGCGAAGAGGGCGAGCGGCCCGTTGCGATCGGAGAGAAAATAAATTGTGTCGCCGGACCACATTGGATCGATATCCATTGAGTCTTGCCGCGGGACGCGCTCGATGCTCGAGTCGGCGAGGTTTGCGATCCATACGGCCGATGATGTGCCGCCGCGATAGTGCGACCATGTGCCGAAAGGCATCGGGACGGGACGATAGGCGAGATGCGAGCCGTCAGGCGAATAGGAGCCTTCGTAGGCCATCGGAAGCGGAAGGACTGTAGCGTAGCCGCCTGATGAGGGGACCGTGTAAAGACGCGCGACTCCTCGGTTATAGGCATCGCGATTCGATAGGAAGAGGATGCTTTTGCCGTCCGGGGTCCAGCCGGAGACGACGTCGGGCCCGGATTGGAAGGTGACGCGGCGCGGAAAACCGCCGGTCGCGGGGACGACGTAGACGTTGGTGCGCCCTTCGTATTTTGCGGAGAAGGCGATTTGCGAACCGTCGGGAGAGAAGCTCGGATTAGATTTGGAGCCAGGGCCGGAGGTGAGGCGCGTGGCTTCGCCGCCTTCGCGGCTGACAGTCCAGATCTCGCCGCCGAAGACGAAGGCGATTTGAGATTTGCTCATCGTGGGCTGGCGCATCAGCAGCGGCTTTTCGGACTGTGCATGGCAGACGGCAGCGAATACGAGCAGGGCGGTGGCGAGGGCGAAGACGAATTTCCTCACAGATTCTCTCCTTGGTTTCGGGGATGCGATGTGGCGGCTTATTGTAGCTTTAGACTGCGGGGAAACGAAGATGTGAGCGGAAGCAATGGTCGATCTGAAGCCTCGACAGACCTTGTCCGGCTGCCGGCAGCGCGCAACTATTTCGGATTCTCGGGGTTTCATTAGGGTCGGCGGAGACGCCGATCTTTCCTCCGGAAGTCCAGCGAGGAGGCTTCCCCCAGAGCCTCCTCATTTTATTTCCGGGCGCCCGCGTCGCGCCCCGAAGGGCCTTTGAAGGCGTTGCTGCATCGCGCTTGGTGGCGCGTGGCGTGAAACATTTTCGCTGCCGCAGCGTTAACTTAGGTAGGAGACATCGGCCATGAATAAGACGAAATGGATACTCGCGGGAATCGCGGCGACGGCGCTCGCGTGCTTGCCCGGCCTGCGGGCGCAGCAGAGTCAATCGCAGGGACAGCAGCATTCTCATCAGCAATCGGATCCGGACATGCAAGGCATGGACATGGGAGAGATTCAGCATGGCACGGATCAATCGCCGCAGACGGCGCTAGCGGCGAATGAGGACATGTCCGGAATGCACATGGAAATGAGCGCGCACATGAAGATGACTTCTGCGTGGCCCGAAGCACCTGGAGATGAGGAGCGCGCGGAGAAAGTTGTGGAGCAATTGCGGCCGGCGATTGCGAAATACAAGGACTACCATGTGGCGCTGAACGATGGATTCAAAATCTTCCTGCCAAATATTCCGCAGCAGCATTATCACTTCACGAATTACACTTATGCGCTCGCGGCGCAATTCACTTTCGATCCGGCGAAGCCGACTTCACTGCTCTATAAGAAAGTGGATGGGGAATACCGGCTCGAAGGCGCGATGTTCACGGCGCCGAAGCAGCTGAGCGAGGATCAATTGAACGACCGGATTCCGCTCAGCATCGCGCACTGGCACGAGCATGTGAATCTTTGCATGCCGCCGAAGGACGTGCCGATGAAGCAGGCGGATTGGAGCCAGTTTGGATTGCGCGGGGCGATTGCCACGCGGGATGCTTGCGATGCGGCCGGTGGGCGATGGATGCCGATCGTGTTCAATTGGATGGTGCATGTTTATCCTTATGAGTCGGAGCCGGGGAAGATTTGGGCGCATTGAGTTTGGAGATTCGGAGAAGAGACGCACCGCAGAGACGCAGAGGACGCAGAGGCAGAGAAGCGAGGCGGGTCCGCGGTTGAGTACGGTGTTTGTTGATATTGCGATCGTAAGATGCCGGCGGGGACGCCGGCGCTACTAAAGCAAAACGCCCCGGATCTTCCCAGGGCGTTTTGTTTTGCGTCGATTGTTTGAGGAGATTTCGCGCTTACTTCTTCGCTGCGCCGAAGTTCTTTGTGATTTCGTCCCAGTTGACTACATTCCACCAGGCTTCGATGTATTCGGGTCGGCGATTTTGGTACTTCAGGTAGTAGGCGTGCTCCCAGACATCGAGGCCCATTACCGGCTTGCCGCCGCTCATGATCGGATTGTCCTGATTCGGCAGGGATTCGAGTGTCAGCTTGCCGTCTTTGAAGAATAACCAAGCCCAGCCGGAGCCGAAGCGCGTGGTGGCGGCCTGATTGAATTTGGTTTTGAAGTCGGCGAAGCTGCCGAACGTGGACTTGATAGCATCGGCAATCTCGCCCTTGGGCTCTCCGCCTCCGCCCTTCTTCATGATCTTCCAGAACAGCGAGTGATTGGCGTGGCCGCCGCCGTTATTGCGAACCGCGGTGCGAATATTCTCAGGCACGCGGTCGATTTGCGCGATCAACTGCTCGACCGAGAGCTTCTGCAGATCGGCGTTGCCTTCGAGGGCTTTGTTCAGGTTCGTGACGTAGGCGGCGTGATGCTTGTCGTGATGAATTTCCATCGTCTTCGCGTCGATGTAGGGCTCGAGCGCGTCGAATGCGTAGGGAAGAGGCGGCAGGACATGGGTGGGTTGCGCTGCCGCGCCTTGACTCGATGCTTGGCTCATTTCTTCCTCCTAAAATTTCAGTTCCGGCCTCATATTATACTCCGCGAGACGCGCGATGGCGCGCGCAACTGGAAATCTGCAGGCGCAGCTTTGGGGGTTGAGAATGCCGGCTACAAGTCACGTCGAAAAGCATTTCACGACCGTGGCCGCGGTGCGTGACGTAGTGATCGGGATGTCGGACGGACTGACCGTTCCGTTCGCGCTCGCTGCGGGATTGACGGGGGCAGTGGCGGCGGCCGCAACGGGAATCATCGTCACGGCGGGACTCGCCGAAATCGCGGCGGGATCGATCGCCATGGGCCTGGGCGGGTATCTCGCGGCGAAGACGGATTCGGAGCATTACGAATCGGAGAAGCTTCGCGAATACCGCGAAATCGAGGAGATTCCGGATCAAGAGGAACTCGAGATCGTAAAGGTTTTCCACGATTATGGATTGACGGACGAGCAACTCAAGCCGGTGGTGCAAGTGATTCGCTCGAACAACGACCGCTGGGTGGATTTTATGATGCGCTTCGAGCTTGGGTTGGAAAAGCCCGATCCGGCGCGGGCGGGAAGAAGCGCGGCGACGATTGCAGTGTCGTATATCGTGGGCGGATTGATCCCGCTGACGCCATACATGCTCATCCACAATGTTTTGCACGCGTTGTGGGTTTCGGTAGGCGTTACGCTCATTGCTCTGTTTGCGTTCGGTGCGTTTAAGGGACACTTCACCGGCGTCAAGCCGTGGAAAGCGGGATCGCAGACGGTGCTGGTGGGCGGATTGGCGGCAGCGGTCGCGTTCGCCCTGGCGAAATTGATCAGTTGAATTTCCTCTAGATTTGCACGGAGGCATCGTCCGATGCATCCGCCCAGATCAATTCTTCTTTTCCGGCTCGCTTCCTAGGTCACCGAACGGCCAGATACCAAACATTTTCAGGAAGCGGTCCTGCTTTTTGTCGATCAGCATGCGAGCCGTCTTCTCGGCCGGCCAGGGGCTGGCGAGGCGCTCGGCGCGGTCGGCGATCCAGAAGGATGTAAGCGCCATTACGGCGGTGTCGCGCGAAAGGATGTCTGGCTTCACTTTGTCGTAGGTGTCCACGGCCGAGTGGTGCGTGTATTTGTAGTCGGGCGAGTCTTGATCGAGATTGATGCCTGGGAGTCCAGCGATCGAGAACGGGCCGGTGTCGGTGCCGAATTCGACGTTGTCATCCACGGAAATTTCTCCGAACGCGCGCAGAGTTTTCGCGAAGTCCGTGGCAGCGGGAATCAGATCCGCGCGGCCGCCAAGATTCATTGCTACGACCGGGCCTTGGCCGTTGTCGAGAATCACGGCCGCGACATGATTCGCGAGTTCGGGCTGGTGCATCTTGGTGTAGGCGAGCGAGCCGAGCAGGCCTTCTTCTTCGCCAGTGAAGAGAACGAAGCGGAGAGTGCGGCGCGGTTTCAGGCTGGATTTCACGATAGCTTCGGCGGCGCCGAGAGTTGTTGTGACGCCCATGCCGTTGTCCGTCGTGCCTTCGGCGAGGTCCCAGGAATCGAGATGGCCTCCTACGACGACGATTTCTTCCGGATGCTCGGTGCCGCGGATTTCACCGACGACATTTGCGGAATCCACCGGGCCGGAAGTGACGCGATTCTGAACATTGATTCGAATGTGCACGGTCTTGCCGCGATCGAGAAAGCGCTCGATCTGCCCTTGATCTTCCGCCGCTATGCTGACGACGGGAATCTCATAAAAGGTGTCGAAGCCGAGGACGCCGGTGTGCGTCAGGTTCATCCCTTCCGCTTTCGAGCCGCCCTGCCCGCCGATGATTGCGACGGCATGCGCCGCGTACGCTGCTTTCAGGAATGGTCCGAACTGCGCGAACGTGGAGCGGCGATCCACCGGGGGATCGCCTTTGTGCACGATGAGGATTACTTTGCCCGCCCAGTTGCCGGAATTGCTCTTCATTTCGTCGGCGAGCTGATACATGTTCACGGTGGTGATGTCGGCTTCGACTCCGCCCTCAGGCGTAGAACCAACCCAGCCCAGAGAATCGAGCGTGATGCGATGATGGGCGGGCGCGAGCATCTCGGCGCTGGCCGAGACGCGCGTCCATCCGCGCGAAATCTGCCACGATTCGGTATGAACATTTTCGAGACCCATGGATTTCATTTTCTCGGCGCCCCAGGCAATTGCTTGCGCGGCTTGAGGAGTGCCGGTGACGCGGCCACCGACGTCATCGCTGAGCTCTTCGAGATATTGATACGGCTTGCCGTCCATCATGGCTTCGCCGGCGATGGAGGCGAGCTTCCGGTCGAGATCCGCATCGGAGGGCGGCGCGCCATCGTGATTATTGGGCGCAGTGCG
Source organism: Candidatus Acidiferrales bacterium (assembly GCA_036833535.1). Classification (GTDB taxonomy): domain Bacteria; phylum Acidobacteriota; class Terriglobia; order Acidiferrales; family UBA7541; genus Palsa-147. The sequence continues at coordinate 23,473 of DAITPO010000005.1, forward strand.
CGCTGGCGCTGCGGCGAAGAGAACGAGCAGTGCGGCGCCCATGGTGCTTGCGAGTCTTCGTATCATTCTGAAATCTCCTTGATGAAGAGCTTCGATTTGCAATCAGGGCAGTGTTCGCTCGAATGAGCAGTCTCGTCCGTGAGGCTTGGACGGGAATCAAGCTGAACTAGTTTCGATGATGCGAAAAACAGTGCATTCCCCCTGGCGCCCGGAGCGTAATATAATCATATTAGACGCGCGAGTTTGAAAATGTTTGCGCCCCCAGCCGTGCTTACCCAACGCGCTTTGGTGCGTCTGCATCTAATGGAGAGCGGGCACGCGCTTCAGTCTGCTGTCCGCAAAATACAGGGACTACAGAGCCAGATCGAAACTCTCATACATCGCGGAATCGCAAATTCTAAGGGCTGACTAGCCCGCTGGAATGGAAAAAAGGAGAAGAACAGAAATGAGTAGCAAAGTGATTGGAGTACGCCGCTGGGTTGCCTTGACCGTGCTTTCGGCAGCCTTGGTAGCGGGAGGAATATTCGGTGTGTGGGCCATGAATTGGTCTGGCCATACGGTGCTGGGCGCTGCGAAAGTGGCGTTGAGGATGGCGGGGAATCCGAGTCCGGTGAGTCTCGGATCATTCTCGAATGGATTTTCTGCGATCGTGAAGCCAGCGCTTCCCGCGGTCGTTGGGATTTCGTCGTCGAAAATGGTGAAGGCGCCGACGGGCGGGCAGCCATTTTTGAATGATCCATTCTTCCGGCAGTTTTTCGGCGACCAATTCGGCAACCAGAATCAGCAGCCGCGTACACAACGGGAGTCGAGTCTCGGCTCTGGCGTGATCATTAGTTCGGACGGCTACATTCTGACGAACAACCATGTCGTGGAGGGCGCCACGGATATCAAAGTGACGCTCAATGACCGCCGGCAACTCGAGGCCAAAGTCATCGGCACGGATCCGAAAACGGATGTGGCGGTGCTGAAGATCGAGGCGACCGGGCTGCCGTCGTTGGCAGTTGGCGATTCTTCGAAGGTTGAAGTCGGCGATGTTGTCTTCGCGATCGGCGATCCCTTCGGCATCGGCGAAACGGCAACGATGGGTATCGTCAGCGCGAAGAACCGCGGGCTTGGCAGCGCCATTGAGGACTACGAAGACTTCATCCAGACCGACGCGGCCATCAATCACGGCAACTCCGGCGGAGCGCTGGTTGATTTGCATGGGAATCTGATCGGCATCAATACCGCGATCCTTCCCGGCAACGGAGGCGGAAACCAGGGCATTGGCTTCGCGATTCCAATCAACATGGCGCACGAAGTGATGGATCAGCTCATCGCGCACGGCAAAGTGGTGCGCGGTTACCTGGGGATTCACATCGAAAGCCTCACGCCGGCATTGGCGAAGTCGTTCGGATTGCAGGATTCGAATGGCGCGTTGGTTGGCGATGTGACCAAGGACGGGCCCGCGGGCAAATCGGGTTTGCAGCGTGGGGACGTTATCACCGGATTGAACGGGCAGAAGGTGGAGGACGCCAACGACCTTCGTTTGCGCGTTTCGCAGACGGCGCCGAACACTCCTGTCCAATTGAAGGTAGTGCGCGACGGCCAGCAGAAGGAATTCAACGTCACGCTCGGCGAGCTTCCTGAGAAGGACGAGAAGGCTCCGGCAACGGAAAATTCCGGCTCATCGCTCGATGGCGTTCACGTCGAGGAGCTTACGCCGGAAATTTCGGAACAACTCCAATTGCCGGCCGGCGTCCGCGGCGTGGTCGTGGATAACGTGGATCAGTCCAGCGCGGCTGCCGAGGCCAACCTGAATCGCGGAGACGTGATTCAGGAAGTAAATCACAAGGCAGTGACCAGCGTCAGCGACTACGAGCATGCCATTCAGTCGGCAGGCAAAGGACCGGTCTTGCTGCTCGTGAATCGTGGTGGTATAACAGCGTACGTCGCGATTGACGCGCGCTAATTTCTACCCAGCCATTGAACCGAAACATGGAGGAGGGCACGGTCAATTAGGCCTGCCCCCCTCTTTTCCGCTCCGCCCCCAGCGCTGAGACTACGAGCCGACCTAAGAACGCGAAGCTGCATCTAAGTTGGCTAGGCGCTTGCAGGTATCTTGCGGGGGCGTCTCAAGACGAAACTCCGACCCAGCTGCGGTGTTCAATCGAAGGGGATGTGTTTTTCGTTGGAAACCGGCATTAAGGACAGAAACGGAACAGGTTATGCTTTCAACACGACTGGGGCTAGAATAGTACTTCGGTCCTATTCTCCCAGCCCGTTGACTAGTACTTAATGGTTGTGGCGGGCGTATTGCGCGCGCGCTTCTCATTCTGGGAAGTATCGGAGACAGCTATGGCTACGAGTTCGAGGGTATTATTTTCTCCGCTGGAAGACGGGCAATCCCGTCTACGGTTTTTCGGCGCGGGATTTGGATTGGAATGTCTGGGAATCGTCCTGCTGGTCGGAATCCCGTTGCTGATGCCTCAGAAGCTTGAGATGGTGCGCCAGCGCTGGATCACACCGATCGAAGCGCCTCCGATCGTGGCGTGGAAGCCGCAACCGCCTCCAAAAACCTTCAAACCGGCGCCGATTAAGCAGCCGGTGATCGCCAAGGTAATTCCGCCGGAGCCCGTTTCGCCGCCAAAGCCGAAGATCATGACGCCGGTTTTTACCTCGCCGGTAGTGAAGCCGGCGACGGCGAAGAAGGACACTCCTAACCCGGACGCTCCAGGACTTAAGAACATCTTCGTTGAGAAGAAGCCAACATCGATTGGAAGTTCGGCGATTCCGACGATTCAAAAGCCGCGTGAGCAAGTGCAGACCGGCGGCTTCGGGGACCCGAATGGTGTGCCCGCAAATCCGAATAGCCACGGTTCGCCGAACATCGCGGTGAAGGGCGCCTTCGATCTACCGCCGGGTCCGGGCTACGGTAACGGAACGGGCGGCGCGAAGGGCGCCAAGGGTATTGTGGCCAGCGCAGGATTCGGCAACGGCACAGCGGCAGGCAGCCCGAACGGCGGCGGCCGCGCCGGCGGCAAGGTAGAAACCGGAGCGTTTGGCGCGCAGAACGTTGCAGCGCCCACGCCGACTGCGAAACAGGCTACGGTGGCGGCAAAATCGGAACCGATCGAAATCATTTCCAAGCCGCGCCCGTCGTATACCAAGGAAGCGCGCGAGAAAAAAATCGAAGGTGACGTAGTTGTACAGGTTGTATTTACGGCATCAGGCCAAGTACAAGTGCAACGCGTGGTTCGCGGTTTGGGGTATGGTTTAGATGAGGCAGCCGAAGCCGCGGCACGCCAGATTCAGTTCAAGCCGGCTCGCCAGGATGGGCAGCCGGTGGATTTCAACGGGTTGGTACATATTACGTTTGAGCTGGCGTATTAGCGCGATCGGCTCTGCAATCAATCGAGATTTAGTGTAGGGGGGATTTTCAATGCGCACCTGGAAGAAGCATTTTCTATTGGCGGCAATGATCGCCACGATTCCCGGTTTGACAAAGGCGCAGGCTCCGCAGGCGCCCTCCGCGACTGACCAGGTGGTGGACCGCATCACCACTCGCGAGCATCAAGAAGTTGCCACCATCCGGCAGTACACGCCTCTCATCGAGACCTACATTCAGGACATGAAGTCCGATCGAGATCTGGGCGCTGTGCCGGTGAAGGACCATTACTTCCTCGGGCTCGCCGATTTCTCCAAGGGCATTGTCGATAGGTCGCTTCTCGACAAGCCGAAAAGCGGAGTAAAGGGCAAGCTGAATGTTGCCGGGCCGCTTTCTCACCTCTTTTCTTCGGAATACGTTCCTGAGGGTTTTTTGCAGATGGTGTTCGTCGATACCAATGGATTCGACCGCTCGCACTATGCGTTTGAGTATGTCCGCCGCGAATTTCTGGGCGAGGTGCGCTGCGTGGTGTTCGACGTGACGCCGCTGAAGAATTCGGGCAAAGGGCGGTTCAAGGGACGCATCTGGGCGAACGATCAGGACTACACGATCGTGCGCTTCAATGGCGTGTACACGCCGATCGCGAGCTTCGGCGGCTTCAATCTTCACTTTGATTCCTGGCGCGTGAATATGCAGCCAGGAGTCTGGCTCCCGGCGTACGTCTTCAGCCAGGAATCCAATCTCAAGGATGCGCTCGGTGGAGAAGTCCGGTTCAAATCGCAGAGCCGGCTCTGGGGCTACGCGCTGAGGGGTATGACGCGGGAATCGGAATTTGCGGAGCTTACCGTCGAAGCTCCCGGCGCAATTCAGGACCAAACCACTGCTAATCAGGATCCGTCGCCGGTTGAGGCCGAACGGCAATGGCAGCATGAGGCGGAAGACAACGTTCTCGAGCGGCTGCAGCGTTCCGGGTTGATCGCGCCGCCGGGCGAAGTGGACAAGATTCTTTCCACGGTTGTGAACAATATCGAGGTCACGAACAATCTTGATATCCAGCCGGAAATTCGCTGCCGGGTTCTGCTGACCTCGACGCTTGAATCGTTCTCCATCGGCCACACGCTGGTTCTCAGCCGGGGCCTGCTCGATGTGCTGCCGGATGAGGCGACTCTGGCGACGATGCTGGCCGAGCAGATGGGAGCCATCATCGTGACCAAGCCTCAGACCGACCAATGGGGCTTCAACGATCTGACCAATATTACGACCACCGAAATCATGACGCGGCTCTCGTTCCGGGATACGCAGCACGATATGGATCTGGCGAACGCGAAAGCCATCGAGCTGCTGAAGAATTCACCGTATAAGGACAAGCTGGCAGCCGCCGGTTTGTTCTTGAAGCAACTCCAGAACGAGGAGAAGGCGCTGCAGTCGCTGATTAACCCGAAGCTGGGCAACAGCGTCAATTTCGCGGACGAGTTGGAAAAAGCTGCGCCGCAGCTCCAGGCCGGGAAGCTCGACCAGATTCCGGCGTTGCAGCTTGGCGCGCGCGTCAAGCTCGATCCCTGGAGCGATAAGGTCGAAATGAACAAGGGCAAGGCTGTGGCCTTGATTTCCGCGCGGGAAAAGATGCCGTTCGAGGTTACGCCTTTCCTGCCGTTCTTGACCTTCTACCAGAAGCCGGGTGCTTCGACGGCAGCAACGCCGCCCAAACCGGACGTCGCGAAGACACAGGTGGATCTGCCGCAGCCGCCTGCTGACGCGCCGCAGCCACAGCCGCAGCAATAAAGCGGACACAATTTCACGAGTAATCTCCGGCGGCGGGCGGCAGCCCGCCGCCGTTTTCTTTTCTTCACGACGCGCCGGCCGCCCGAAGTCCTTTCCAATTTCCGCGGGAATGAGGGAAACTCCGAGCGGTATGCGTCACGATTCACTGGCTCCATATTTTCGTCCGGGCTCGCGTCCTGCGCGCGAGATTGCCGTGGCGTGGCGGCAGGGCTACCGGATGGAGCGGTGGCCGTGGGCAAAGCTTTCGGGCGTCGCCGCGCAGTTTGCGCGCGAACTTGAGGCACGCGGCATAGACCGCGGCGAGCGTGTGTTTCTCTGGGGGCCGAATACCGGCGAGTGGCTCGCGGTTTTCATCGGATGTTTGCTGCGGGGAGCAATTGTGGTGCCGATGGACGCCATCGCGTCGCCCGAATTTGCGAGACGGGTGATGGCGGAGTCAGCGCCGCGATTGGCGGTGATTTCGCGCGAAATACCACCTCTCAAGGGAATCGCTGCCGTCGTTCTGGAAGATCTTTCCGAGATTGTGAGCGGCCGATCGCCGGAGCCGTATGATTCGAGCGGTCTGCAGCGCAATGATCCTCTCGAAATTGTTTTTACGTCGGGCACAACGGCCGAACCGCGGGGCGTCGTGCTCACGCACGGGAACGTGCTCTCGAATCTCGAGCCCATCGAGCGCGAAATCGCGCGCTACCGGAAATACGAGCGATTTTTTCATCCGTTGAAGTTTCTGAACCTGCTTCCGTTGAGCCACGTTTTCGGGCAGATGCTCGGGATCTTCATTCCGCAAATTCTCGGCGCGACGACAATTTTTCTTGATTCGCTGCGCCCCAGCGACGTGGCCGCAACGATTCGCCGCGAGCGTGTGTCAGTCCTGATCACCGTGCCGCGTCTGATCGAATCCTTGCGCGACAAACTCGAACGGGGCCTCGAAGCTGAGGGCAAAACCGAGCGATTCCGCCGCGATTTCGAACGGGCTGATGGCGAAAAGTTCCTCCGGCGCTGGTGGCGCTTTCGCAAGATTCATTCGCGCTTCGGACAGAAATTCTGGGCGCTGATTTCGGGAGGCGCTGCTCTGCCCGCCGATGCCGAGAAATTCTGGAGCCGGCTCGGCTACGCTGTCATTCAGGGTTATGGCCTGACGGAGACGACGTCTTTGGTGAGTCTGAATCATCCCTTTCATCTTGGCCGGGGCTCGATCGGCAAGGCGATGCCGGGCATCGAGGTGAAACTCGATGCCAACGGCGAGATTTTGGTCCGCGGAGAAAATGTCTCGGCCGGCTATTGGAAGGGAGGGCGTCCGGAGTCCGCGGTCGGCGAAGACGGCTGGTTCCGGACGGGCGATCTCGGCGAGCGGGACGCGGAAGGAAATCTGTATTTTCGCGGCCGGCAGAAAAATGTGATTGTCACGCCCGAGGGGATGAATATTTTCCCCGAGGATCTCGAGGCGAAGCTGCGCACGGATCCGCGCGTCCGCGATTGCGTCGTTCTGGGGCTTGATCTCAATGGCAGCGGAAATGAAGAACCCTGCGCAGCCCTGCTTTTGCGCGAGCAATCGGGCGAGGGGACGGCGATCGCGGAGTCGGTGGTACGCCAGGCGAATGAATCACTGGCTTCCTATCAGCGCATACGCCGGAGCTTCGTTTGGCGAGATCAGGATTTTCCGCGAACGCCGACGCAGAAGCCGCTGCTTCCGCAAATTCGCCAGGTGATCTCGGATGCGTTTGCCGCGCCTACTGCTCCGCCGGGAGCCTCTCCCGCGCCGGCGTCGAGCGCTCTCGCGTCGCTCGTCGCGCGCATGACGAATCGTCCGGCGACGAGCCTCTCCGCTTCCTCCGACCTCTCCGCCGATTTGAATCTCAGTTCGGTGGACCGCGTCGAGTTGATGAGCGAGATCGAGGACCGCTATCAAGTGGACTTGAACGAGACACGCTTCACGGATGCCGCAACGCTCGGCGATCTCGAACGCCTGCTGAGCGAGCCTGCGCCGCGGCCTGCCGAATTCGTCTACCCGAGATGGGTCAATCGTTGGCCGGTGCCCTGGATCCGGGTCTTCATCTATTACTTGCTGACCTGGCCGGCGACAATGATTCTGGCGTACCCAAAAATCCGCGGGCGCGAGTACTTGCGCGACATTCGCGGACCGATTCTCGTCGCCTGCAATCACGTGACGTATCTCGATGTGGGCTTCGTTCTCGCGGCGCTGCCTCTCCGGTTGCGGCACCAGCTCGCTGTTTCTATGGACGGCGAAAACCTGGCCGCGATGCGCCGGCCGCCGAAACAAATGGGGATATTTCGATCGCTGATCGAGAGAGTGAGCTATCTGCTTGTGGTTTCGCTGTTCAATGTATTCCCGTTGCCGCGCCGCTCCGGTTATCGCGAGAGCTTTGCGTATGCGGGTGAGCTGACGGATCGCGGCGAGAGTATTTTAGTTTTTCCGGAAGGCGAGCTGACTCCGGACGGAAAAATCGCAGCCTTTCGTCCCGGAATCGGTCTACTGGCTTCACGGCTCGGAGTGCCGGTGGTGTCGATGCGGATTGATGGGCTGTACGCGGTGCGGATGGCGGACAAGAGCCACGCGCGGCCCGGCACAGTTCGCGTTTCGATCGGCGCGCCGCTAGGTTTCCATCGCGGCGCCAGCGCCGAGGAAATCACGCGAGAAATCGAGCAGCGCGTGCGCGCTCTCGCCTGGGATTGAGTCTATTCCGCTGCCGGCAATCGGAGCCGGGCCGCGACACCTTGACCGCCCTTCACATTTTCGAGCGTCAAACTTCCGCGATGCGCTTCAGCAATCTGCCGGCATAACACTAGGCCGATGCCTGAACCACCCTGCTTGGTGGTGAAAAACGGAACGAAAAGATTCGCCGGATTCGGAATTCCGGGACCTTCGTCCACCACGCGGACTTCCAGGTAGCCGTCCGAAGCTTCCCAGCCGACACTCACGCCGCCTCCGGTTTCGAGCGAAGCTTCCACCGCGTTGTGGACGAGATTGATGAGCAATTGATCGAGCTGGTCGGGATCGGCCTGAATTCTCAGGTCGGGTCCGGGCATGACAGTGACCTTCATACGCGGCTCGAGCCCCACGACGCGGCGGACCCATGCGCTGACCTCCATCGGTTGAAGCACCGGCGCCGGCAGCTTGGCGAGCCGCGCATAGGCATTCATGAAGCGCGCGAGGCTATCGGAGCGCGCGGCGATGACCGCGAGGCCTCGCTGCATATCGTCTTCCCAGTCCTCTGCGCGGCGCGGCCGTTTCACCAGCGTGAGGAGGTTCTCGGCGACGGACTTGATCGGCGCGAGCGAATTGTTCAGCTCGTGCCCGAGAACTCGAATGAGTCGCTGCCAGGCCTGGCGTTCCTCTTCGCGCAAGGCGCGGCTTACATCGGAAATCACCAGCAACTGGTGCGGCAGACCGCCTTCGCGGAACATGCCGTGGCGAATTTCCCAACGCCCCGCTTTTCCGGGAAACACGACGGAAGCGATTTGCGGGCCCTCCGCCTTGAGGCACGCCGCGAGACCGAGCTCACTCGCCGTGCGCCCAGCCATTCGCACGGCCGGTTGATCCAGCAGGCGCTCTCCGGCGCGATTGACGAGGCGCAGACGGTCCGCGCCATCGAAGGCGAACACCGCGACGTCGATCTCCTCCATTACTTTGCGCAGCAGCGTGGTGGCTTCGAGCGCGCCGAGGCGCTGCAGGCGCAGCGTCTCGCCAAGCGCATTCACTTCGCGAAGAACTTCGCCGAGAACATCATCGCGGTTGGCGCCGCGTGCGCGAATCGAGAAGTCACCTTCTCGCAGCGCAGCTAGGAGATTCGAGAGAGTGCGCATCGGGAACGCAACGCGCTGCTCGGTATTGAACGCGAATCCCAGCCACGCGACGACGATCACCACCGTCAGCGTCCATTGTTCTTTCGGAGAGAAATTACCGAACCACAGCAGGAGCAGCGCGACGAGAGTGCTCACGCCGCCCGCCGCCAGGGCCAGCAGGAGGATGCGCCGCTCGTATGGAAGTGGCCTCAAAGGCTGTATTTTTGCAGGCGGCGGTAAAGCGCGCTGCGGCTCAGGCCGAGAGCTTTGCTCGCGTGACTCACATTGCCGCCATAACGCGCGAGCGCTTTTTGAATCAGCACTTTTTCGACTTCCTCGAGCCCCATGTCGTCGAGGCGCAGCGAAGTTTCGCGCGCTTGACGAAGACCCAGATCGCTCGCGCGGACCGAGTCTCCTTCGGCGAGCAGGACGGCACGCTCGATCGAATGATCCAGTTCGCGAACGTTGCCAGGCCACGGATGATCGAGCAGAAGTTGCAGCGCCACAGGCTCGAATCCCGTCAGATTCTTGCGATAACGCTGCGCGGACTGACGCAGAAAATGAAGCGCAAGAAGCGGGATGTCTTCTTTTCTTTCCCGCAATGGAGGCAGTTGAATTTCGATGGTGTTGAGACGGAAGAGCAGGTCTTCGCGGAAACGGCCCGCATGGACTTCGGCGGAAATATCGGCGTTCGTTGCAGAAAGGATGCGTACGTCCACGCGCCGCGTGGCCGAAGAGCCAACGCGCTCGAATTCTCCGGTCTCCAGCGCGCGCAGCAGCTTGGCCTGCAGATTCATCGGGACATTGGCGATTTCATCGAGGAATAGCGTGCTGCTGTCGGCGAGTTCGAATCTTCCCACGCGATCCACCTTCGCATCCGTGAACGCGCCCTTTACGTGGCCGAAAAGCTCACTTTCAAAGACTCCCTCCGGCAACCCGCCGGCGTTGACGGTCACAAGCGGCCGGCCGGATCTTGGCGAGAGCGCATGCAGCGTGCGCGCGACGACATCTTTCCCGGTGCCGTGCTCGCCCATGATCAAGACGTTCGCGTCCGAAGGTCCGACGCGCGAGATGAGATCCATGACCGGCCGCATGGCGGGTGATTCAGCGATCATCGCCGGGCGGCCTTCAGCACGCAGCAGCCGATTTTCTGCTTCGAGCCGTTGACTGCGTTTTAGCGCTTGCGAAAGCTCGATCTGCGTTTTCAGAATGGCCAGCAGCCGCGCATTCTCCCACGGCTTCTGAATGAAATCTTTCGCGCCGCGGCGCATAGCTTCGACCGCCAGCTCGAGGCTGCCCCACGCCGTCATTACGATGATCGGCACCGTGCTGTCTTTCGCGCGGATGCTCGAGAGCAGATCGAGTCCTTCCTGCCCGGACGTCGTATCGCGGGCATAGTTGAGATCGATGAGCAGCGCGTCAAACTCGCGCGTCTCGAGCGCCGCCAGCACCGCAGCAGGAGATGCGGCGCTCTCGGTGTCAATTCCCTCGGTCTTCAGCAGCAGGCGCAGAGCTTCACGTACGTCGGCCTGATCGTCTGCGACGAGCACTCGGATTCGATTGTTTTGGGTGTGAAACATAGTTGATCTGTTTTCCCGATAGATTCTATTCTGTCCGGGGCCTTCCCGGGTCTCTGTAGTTGAACTCATTCGTACCTCAATGCTCTCATGGGATCGACACGTGTCGCTCGCCGCGCGGGAATGTAGCAGGCGAGCAGCGCGACACTGATCAGCAATCCTGCAACGCCCGCCAGTGTGGCCGGATCCCAGGCTTTCACGCCGTAAAGGTCGCTGGCAATCCACCGCGCCGCAACGATGCTGGCTGCGCCGCCGATCAGAGAACCGATCAGCGTCAATCGCAGCCCTTCGCGCACCACCAGCCGCAGCACGTCTCCTGGTTGTGCGCCGAGCGCCATGCGAATCCCGATTTCGTGCAGGCGCTGCGAGACCGCGTAGGACATCACGCCGTATATGCCCACGGCTGCGAGAAATGTGGCCAGCCCAGCGAACACGCCGAGAAGTACCATTCCGAGCCGCCGCTGCGACATCGCCGCGTCCAGGAAATCCTCCACGGTTCGCACTTCGCCGACGGGCTGGCTCTTATCCACCGAGAGAACGGCGCTACGCATCGCGGAGGTCATTGCGGTGGGGTCATTTGAGCGAACGATCAAACGCATGAGCCGCGAAGGATTCTGCAGATATGGCAAATAAATTTCGCCGGGGCGCTTGTCGCCCAACTCCCACTCGCGAATATTCCCCACGATTCCGACAATCGTGATCCAAGCCTCTCGCGGCTCGGGTCTCCACGGCGTTTTTGTCGCATCGAAGTGAACCTTGATTTGCTTTCCGACCGGATCCTCATTCGGCCAATACTGATGCGCGAGCGCATCATTGATCACAGCGACGCCGGGAGCATCGGGCCCGTCGGCGGGAGCCAATTCGCGGCCTTCCTTCACTCCGATACCCATGGTGTGAAAGAAATTCGAATCGCACACCACGTATTGCGAAGTAAATTCCTCGCCCGCCTTGGGCACCGGCCGGCCTTCGATGTCGATATCAACGAAATCGCGCCAGCCGCTCAGCGGCACGAAATTCGCCGCGCTGGCCGACTGCACGCCGGGAATCGTGGAAATGCGCGAGATGACGTCTCGATAGAAATTCACGACGCGCGTCGTGTCGGGATATCGCGATTCGGGGAGCCACACCTGCATGGTCTGTACGCCTTGCGCGCGAATCCCCAAGTCTTGGCTCATCATCTTCACGAAGCTGCGAATCAGCAACCCCGCCCCAACGAGCAGCACCAGCGAAATCGCTACTTCCGCTACCACCAACCCGGCGCGCACTGCCCGGCCTCCGCGGCCTCCCGTCGTCCCTCGCCCCATCTCTTTTAGAGTCTCGCCGAGCGCCGATTGCGAAACTTGCATTGCGGGAACGAGGCCGAAAATAATTCCGGTGCCGATTGATACCAGCAGCGTGAATCCGAGTACCGTGCTGTCCAGGCCGATCCAGTTCGCGTGCGGAACTTCGCCCGGGGTTCCCGCCTCGGGCAGAATGGTCCGAATGATGTGCAATCCGCCGTAAGCGATGAGCAAGCCGAGCGCTCCACCAACGATCGCGAGCATCACGCTTTCGGTCAGGAGCTGGCGAACCAGGCGAAACCTGCGCGCGCCCAGCGCCGTGCGCAGAGCAATTTCCTTCTCGCGCGTCGCCGCGCGCGCGAGCAGCAGGTTCGCCACATTCGCGCAGCCGATCAAAAGCACGCAGCCCACAGCTCCCAGCAGAATTCGCAATTGCGGACCCAGTCCGACCGTCAAATCGTCGTGCATGCTTACTACGCGCACGCTGTCCTGCGGGTCTGCTCCGCTGCCCTGTTTTTTCATGTTCTCGAAAAGTGTTTTCATGGCTGCGTCGGCGCGCGCGATTGGAATTCCCGGCTTCAACCGCCCCAGCACGATAAATGTATGGTCCGTGTAATTCCGCTGCGCGCGATCGAAGGCCACGGGCATCCACACGTCGTTTTCCCGGCTCAATCCCAGCGGCGAAAATCCCGGCGGCAGAATCCCGACGACCGTGTAGGGCTGCTCATCGATCGTGATTGGGCGCCCAAGCAAACTTTGATCGCCGCCGAATTGCCGCTGCCAAAGCGCATAGCTCAGAATTACGACGTGCTCGTGTCCAGGGATTTCCTCATCCTCGAGAAAATCGCGCCCCACTATCGGCTTGACGCCAAAAACGCGAAAGAAATCGACCGACGTCTTCACGCCGTAAAGTTGCTCGGGCCCCTCGTTCCCCTGCACCGTGTAGGTCCACTTTCTCCAAACCGTGAGCTTCTCGAAAACGCCGGATTGTTCGCGCCAATCGAGAAAATCACCGCCCGCGGAGCCGCCCTTCTGAACATCCCGCACCGCTGAAGTCTCCCAAACGATCACCAGCCGGTCCGGATCCCGAAACGGCAGCGGGCGCAGCAAAACGGCGTTGACCACGCTGAAGATCGCGGAGTTGGCGCCGATGCCGAGCGCCAGCGTCAACACCGCCACAATCGTGAATCCGCGGCTCTTCGCCAGCATTCGCGCGCCGAATCGGATGTCCTGCCACAGCGTTTCCAACTGCAAATCCTCCGAGAGGGTCGAGAGCCTCCGATTGTAACTTTACCTCTCGATAATGGCTTCCGGTTTTCACAACGGCGATGGTGATCCATCGCCCCGCAGTTCCGGCTGGTCTCAGACTTCCTCGCGGCACTCTCATCGTCCCCGCTCGGTCAGGAATTCCACGCCACTCGCGGAATCTCGCTGCGCCGCGACTTCCAGTTCTCACTGGAGAAAATCCGCGGCGTCACATCCACCAGGCGCGGGAAAATGTTGTACACAGCGAGCGCGGTCCAAGGCTTGCCGTCGCGCGTCGTGTAGCCGCGGCGATTCAATTCCTCGGCCATGCGCGAGAGCGAGCGATCCTGAACGACCAGCTCCATCATCGTGAAAAGAATTCGCATCTCGTCCGGATTCTCCTCGAGATGCCCGCAATCCGGCGCGATCTGCAAGCCGTAGGGAACATCCTCGACTCGCGGGGCGCCTTCGCTTGCCGCGGGAGCTTCACGCTCCCATTCCACCGCGCGCGGCTTCCACCCGTCGGCTCGCATTTCGCGGATGTGCGCCGCGTCGAGCTCATCTTTCACGATTTCCCGAAGATATTCGTTCCGCGACATAACTCCTCCTCGTCTGAATTCGCCCCGTTGATCAAGCCGTTCCAGCCTTGGTTTGCCCGTCCACAATCCAACCGTCTGCGAGCTGGATGATTCTGTTTCCGTACGCCGCCCAGGCTTCGTTGTGTGTCACCTGAATGATCGTCGTGCCCGCTTCGTTCAGGCCCTTCAGCAGGTCCATGATCATTTTTCCTTGGCTTGAATGCAGGCTGCCCGTGGGCTCGTCGGCCAAAATTAATTTCGGATTACCGATCACGGCGCGCGCGACCGCCACAAGTTGCTGCTGCCCGCCGGAAAGCTGATTGGGAAAGAGCGCCTTCTTGCCGACGATCTGAAAACGATCGAGGATGTCGGCGACCATCGCGTCGCGCTCCGATTTCTTGATATCGCGGTAGGAAAGCGGCAAATCGAGATTCTCCGCCACGGTCAAATTGTCGAGCAGGTGGTACTGCTGAAATACAAAGCCGATGTATTTTTTGTGCAGCTCGACGCGGCGCCGGTTGTCGAGCTTATGGACGGCGTTCTCGAGCAGGTAGTACTCGCCCTTCCAAGCGCCATCGAGCATCCCGATAATGCCCATGAGCGTGGATTTCCCCGCGCCCGATGGGCCCATAATGGTAATGAAATCGCCCTCTTTGATATCGAGACTGATCCGGCGCAGCACCCACGTTTTTCCCGCGCCGGATTCGTAAGACTTTTCCACGTCAACCATTCGAATCAATTCGCACCCACCTTCAATCGAGGATAAATTCGCCCCTTATTCATATCGCAGAGCGACCATCGGGTCTACGCGCGTCGCCCGCCGCGCCGGAATGTAGCATGCGACGACGACACAACCCACCAGGAGAATCGCCACGCTGGCGAGCGTCAGTGGATCGCTGGGCCGAACGCCGAAAAGCAGGCTCTTCAGCAACCCCGAAGTTCCCAGCGCCCCCAAAATTCCCAGCGTCACGCCGATCGCCGCGATCGCCAATCCTTGCCGCAACACCAGCCGCAGCACATCCCGCCGCTGTGCCCCCAAAGTCATGCGAATCCCGATTTCATTGGTGCGCTGTTCCACGCTGAAGGACATCACGCCATAAATCCCGACGATCGCCAGCACCAGCGCAAGCCCCGCAAATATCCCGAGCAGCGTCGAGTCAAGACGCGGCTGCGCCACCGACGCGGCGACGTAGTCATCCATCGATTTCACGTCGTAAACCGGAATGTCCTTGTCGAGCGATGCCACTTGTTCGCGTATCGCCGATACGAGGCTCGCCGCCGGCGCAGACGTTCTAACCACGCCCGACATAAATCCGATTCCCATTTGATCTTGAGGCAGGTAAGCCTCGGGATCGTCCGGCCGGCCGAGTCCTCTGTGTTTCACGTCGCCGACAACGCCCACGATTTCCCGCATCTTTGCCTCTCCGGTTATCGCTAGGCCCGGCTTGATATGTTTTCCGATGGGATTCTCGCCGGGAAATATCTTGTCGGCGAGAGCCTTATTGACGATGACCACCGGCGGCGAATCCGCACGATCTGCTTCTGTGAACACGCGGCCGTTCACAAGTGGAATCCGCATCACGGAAAAATAATCGTTCGAAGCGATCCGCATATGCGCCACTGGCAGATCCGATTTGGCAATAGCGCGGCCCTCAATCTCGTAGGAGATGCGGATCACCGACTGGCTCAACGGAAGCGGAATCACCGCGCTCGCCGATTGCACTCCCGGCAGAGCGCGCACCCGTTCGAGAAGCTGCGCGTAAAAGGCCTCGGCCATTTCCGCCTTCGGATAGCGCGCGTCGGGCAATTCCGTGCTGAAGGTGATTATTCCGTGAGGATCGAAGCCCGGATTCACGTGTTCCAGGCTCATTAGGCTCCGGATCAGCAGGCCCGCGCCGCTCAATAAAATCACCGCCAGCGCCGTCTCGGCTACCACCAGCGCGTTGCGCAAGTGATTGCGATGCGCGCCATGGCCCGCGCCGCGGCTGCCCTCTTTCAACGTCTCGCTGATTCCCAATTTCGAAAGCTGCAGCGCTGGAGCGATCCCGAAAAGTATGGCGGTCGCAATCGACGCGGCAAGCGTGAACGCCAACACTCGCGTATCCAGGCTCGTCTCCGCCACTCGAGGGATGCTGCTCCCTGCGAGATGCGCCAAAAATGATGAGCCCCACGTCGCGATCAACAGCCCGACCGTGCCGCCCGCAAGCGCGAGGATTCCGCTTTCGATCAGAAGTTGCCGGATTATCCGGCCGCGCCCGGCGCCCAGCGCCGCGCGTATCGCGAATTCGCGCTGGCGAGACGTCGCGCGCGCCAACAGCAAGTTCGCCACGTTGGCGCAACCAATCAGCAAGACCAGTCCCACCGCGCCAAAGAGAATGCGAAACTGCGGTCGCAAATCACCTACAAGTGCATCCAGCGCCGGTTCGGCACGAAAGCTCAGACTGGTGTTCGTATCGGGATACGCTTTCGCGAGCCGCCCGCCGATCGCATCGAGTTCGCTGTTCGCCTGCGCCAGGGAGACACCCGGCTTCAGGCGCGCCACGCTCGCGAGGAAGTGCGCCCCGCGCTCTTCCGTCATGGCCTTATCGTCGTTTTCGGAAGTGGCCGTGGCAGAAAGCGTGGTCCAAACTTGCGGCGGATCGGAATCGATCGGGAAAGTAAATCCCGCCGGCATGACTCCAACAATCGTGTAGCTGCGGCCGTCGAGAGCGATGGCCCGCCCGATCGCGCCCACTTCGCCGCCGAATTGCTTCTTCCAGAATTCATGGCTGAGGATCACCACGTAATTTCCCGGCCGGTCCTCACCCGGTGCGAAATTGCGGCCCAGAATCGGCATGACTCCGAGCGCCGAAAATGCCTCGGCACTCACAACCGCCGACGGCACGTGCAGCGGCTCTCCCGCGCCGGTAATTGTGGCCGTCGCGTCCGTATAAGCGGAGATATGTTCAAGGACCGTGCTCTGCTTCTGCAAATCCTCGATGTCGGGATAGCTCAGCGCGCGTCCTTTTTCACCAACACGCGTGTTCAGCCCGCTCACCGCCACCAGGCGATCCGGCTCTGGGTATGGCAGCGGCTTCAACAACACAGAATCTACGACCGAGAAGATGGCTGAGTTCGCGCCGATGCCCAGCGCCAGCGTAATCACCGCAATCGCTGTGAACCCCGGCGATTTCCGCAACATCCGCAGCGCGTATTTAAAATCCTGAATCACCGCACCCATCTTCGCCTCCACTTTCAAACGAGCCGTATGTCGCGCCGGTCCCGCACGCGGGACCGGCATCTTCATCCACGATCGCGCCACAAATTGAATCGCGCCAAGCGCACCGCTCGCCAGATCGCTCGTCCATTCCAGCCTCGAGCGTCCAGTCCCCAGCCTCTAGAACTACTCGTATCTCAGCGCCACGATCGGATCCACTTTCATCGCCCGCCGCGCCGGGATGTAGCAAGCCGCCAACGCAACGATGCCAAGAATTACAGGCACGCCCAAGAATGTCAGCGCATCGGTCGGCGACACACCAAAGAGCAGCGCCGTCATCCATCGTGTAAGTATCGCCGCACCCACCAGACCAATCGCCAGACCCGCAAACGTCAGCATCATCCCCGGCTGAAGCGTCAGCAGAGCAATATCGCGCCGCTGCGCTCCCAGCGCGATGCGCAGTCCCAACTCCTGCGTCCGCTGGCTCACCGCATAAGCCATCAGCCCGTAAATCCCCATCACCGCCAGAAATAAAGCCAAGCCCGCAAAAATTCCCATTAGCGCGAGTGCAAACCGGCGACGCGCCATCGACGCTCCGAGAAGTTGATCCATTGTGCGCACACCGAACACGGGAAGATCAGGATTCACGCGATGCACAGCGGCCGCGACATCTGGCTCAGGAACCGCCGCATTCGTATTCGTCCGGAGATAGACAACCATGCCGAATCCCCCGCCCTGATAAATCGGGAAATAGATTTCAGGCGCAGCCGGCGCGTCGAGGCCGTCAACCTGCACGTTCCCGACGACGCCCACGATCCGGATGTTTACCGGCGGAGCTCCGATCACAATTTGCGTGCTCAGCGGGTCGCGAGACCCGAGAAAGCTCTTGGCGAACGTCTCGTTGACAACGATCACGCGCTCAGTTGAATCCGTATCCGCGTCCGTGAATACCCGCCCGCTCATTACAGGAATTCCCAAAGTCTCGAAATAAGCCGGCGTGACGTTATCGATCGGTGCGGCCAGCTTTGCGGCGCTCGCTTCCGACTCGCCGGCAATTGCAAACGGCAGCGTGAAGCGCGTGCCCAGGAACGGCAGCCCGATATTTCCACCCAGCGCGACTTCCTTCACTCCCGGAATCGGTTTGAGTTCGCGAATCACATCGCGCACAAATTGCGCGCGGGCTGATGTTTTCCGGTAAGGATTCATCTGCGGATTGTTCGGCACGGGAATCCAGATTTGGCCAACGCTGAGACGGTCGGGCTCAAATCCCGGATTGACGCTCAGCATGTTCCAGAAACTGCGCACCAGCAGGCCTGCACCAGTCAAGAGCACGAGCGACAGCGCAATTTCACCGCACACCAGCGCATTCTGGAAGCGATTCCGCCGGGCGCTCCGCCCGCCCGTGCGGCTGCCTTCCTTCAAATCGCGATTCGGATCGGCGCTCGAAGATTGCAGAGCGGGCGCCAGCCCAAATAGAAGTCCCGTACCAATCGAGAGCAGAAACGCGACTCCGATTACGCGTGCATCCAGGTGGACTTCGGTCAGGCGTGGCAAATCGGCGGGAATCAGCGCGAGCAGCGATTCGCGGGTCAAAGCCAGCACCGCAATGGCCGCAACTCCGCCAAGAACCGACAGCACGACACTCTCGGTCAGCAGTTGCCGGATCAGCCGAGCCCGCGACGCGCCAAGCGCCTGGCGAATCGCCAATTCGCGCAGCCGCCCCGAAGAGCGCGCCAGCAGCAAGCTCGCGATATTTACGCACGCGATCAACAGCACGCACCCAACAGCCGCGAGCAGCACGACGAGCGTCGGGCGTACTTTGCTCGTCAAGTTTTCCTTTACGCGCTCCAATCGCACCGACCAGCGCGACGCCGCGGGATACTCTTTCGGATAAGTCTGCCGCAGTTGCTCGACGAAGGCATCGAGCTTCGATTGCGCCTGCTGCACGGTCATTCCTGGTTTCAGCCGGCCCATCGCTCCCGGCAAAAAGCTGAATGCTCGCACCGGAGGATGCGGAAACGGATTGTTCGTAAAGCCGGCGGCCGCCCACATCTCCACTTCACCTTCCAGCGTCTTCCCCGGGTGGCGGAAATCCGGCCCCATCACACCTACGATCGTGTAGGGATCGGTGTCCATGTGCACGCGGCGTCCAAGAACGCCCGGATCGCCCCCGAACTGGCGCTTCCACAGCCCGTCGCTGATCACCACCGGATCGCTAAATCCTTCCTGGGCGTCCTGCGGCCCATAAACGCGCCCAATCGCCGGCTGTGCGCCCAGAATCTGAAAGTAATCCGGGCTCGTAGCCAACAATTCGATACGTTCCGGATGATCTCCGCCAACCAGCGCCGCGCTAACAGGCCAAAGCACGCTCATGTCTTCGAACACGCCCGAGCGGTCGCGCAGATCGTAAAATTCCGGCACGGACATGCCCGCGTCTTTCGCGTTCGCCCCGTTCAGATCGTCGAATATCCGCACGAGTTGCTCAGGATGTTGGAACGGGAGCGGCCGCAGCAGCACCGCGTTTACGATGGAAAAGATCGCGGTATTCGCGCCAATGCCCAGCGCCAGCGTGAGAATGGCAACGATGGCAAAGCCGCGGCTCCGCCCCAGCGTCCGCAGCGCATACTTCAAGTCTTCAAAAATGCTAGTCACGTTTCAGTCCAGCTTTCTCCACGCCCTCTCGCTTACTCCTTCTTCCTTCTCTCACTCGTAACGCAGTGCCACCATCGGATCCACGTTCATGGCCCGCCTCGCCGGGATATAACACGCCAGCAACGCCACAATGCCGAGCGCCAGCGCAACGCCTAGAAACGTGAGCGGGTCCCGTGCGCTGATTCCGTACAAGAGCCCTTCGAGCAACCGCGTAATCCACCAGGCGCCCGCGAGCCCCGCCGCCAATCCGATTCCCGCGAGCGCCATCCCGCGGCCTACAACCAGCCGCAGTATTCCCACAGACTGCGCACCGATGGCCATGCGTATCCCGATCTCCCTCGTCCGCTGCGTCACGGCATAAGCCATCACGCCGTATATACCCACAGCCGAAAGCAGGAACGCGACGGCGGCAAAAATTCCCAGCAGCAACGACGCAAAGCGCTGCGTCGCCAGCGAGCCGGTGATGACCTCCTCCATCGAATGGATGTGATACACCGGCACCTTCGGATCAGCCTCGCGGCCTGCAGCGCGTATTGCCTGCGACACTGCGCCCGCGCCGAGGCTCGAGCGCAGTGCGAAGCTGATGCCGTTGCGCGCCTCGGTGTAGATGGCGTCCGGAATTTGTTCCATCGGGATGTACATCTGATTGCGGATACGCGCGTGATCGTCGTCGCCTAGGCCCCAGTGCTTTACGTGCCCCACCACGCCGATGATTTCCCGGTTTTGATCGATGCCGGGGTATGGCTGCTCGATGTGCTTTCCTATCGGATCTTCGTTCGGAAACACCGCTTTTGCGAAGACTTCGTCAATCACCGCCACCGGCTGCGTGCTGATCCGGTCCGCGTCGCTAAAAAATCTGCCCCGAAGCAGCCGCAGCTTCATGATCTTGAAATAGTCCGGCCCGGTGATGTATTCCATCGCCCAGTGCATGTCCGCTTCGGAGGGACGCGCCCGCTCGGTGATCCAGAATTGATTTTCGCTGTCGTCCTCGATCGGCACATCATCCACCAGCGCTGCGCCTTCGATTCCCGGCTGAGCCTTCAGCCGCTCGACGAGCCGGTTGAAATACTGATGGACTTGCACTCCCTCTGCGTAGTCGTTCGGCGCCAGCGAAGTATCGAACAGCATCACTCCGCGCGCGTCGAATCCCGGGTACACGCTGCTTAGACCAAAGAGGCTTCGCAGCGTCAGTCCTGATCCGATCAGCAGAATCAGCGCCAGCGCGACTTCACAAATGACCAGCACGTTCTGTACGCGCTGACGGTTGCCGGAAGATCCCCGCGAGCCCTCTTTCAGCGAATCCTGCACGTTCGTGCGCAATGCCTGCAGCGCCGGCGCGATTCCGAACACAATTCCAGTCAGCACCGAAGCCGCGAGCGCATAGGCCAGCACGTGCCAGTCAATACTGAACTCGGCGGTGCGCGGCAAACTCCCCGGCACGGCTGCCACCAGCGCGCTCGTCCCCCAGATAGCGATCAGAGTTCCACCGGCACCGCCGGCGAGTGAAAGAAGGATGCTTTCGGTCAACAACTGGCGCGCTACGCGCCAGCGCCCGGCCCCGAGCGCCGTTCGCACCGCGATTTCCCGTTGCCTTCCGCTCCCGCGAGCGAGGAGCAGGTTCGCCACATTGGCGCAGGCGATCAACAACACGAATCCAACCGCGCCAAACAAAAGGTAAAGCGTCGCGCGCGTATCTCCGACGGTATCCTCGGTGAAAGATGAAATGTCCACGCCAACGTTTTTATTCGAGTCTGGGTAGGCGGCCTGCAATCCGGACGCAATGCCGTCCATGTCGTCCTGCGCCTGCTTGAGGCTGACGCCTTCGTTCAATCGCCCGATTACGTAGATACCGGCGCGCGAATCACGGTGCGTCATCCACTGTTGCGTGACGCTGCCGAGAAGCAGGTAAACGTCTCTGGATTCCTCGAAGACGAAGCTCGGTGACAGGATTCCGATCACCGTGTAACTGTCGCCGTTGAGTGCGATGTTTTTCCCGACCAATCCCGGATCACCACCGAATCGTTCCTTCCACAAGCGATTGCTCAGAATTACGACAGGCGGCGCTCCTCGACGATCTTCTTCGCGCCGAAAATCGCGCCCGAGAACCGGCCGAACACCGAGGACCCGCAAAAAATCGGCCGAAACCAACCGCGCCGAAAGTCGCGACGGCCCTGCCGCGTCAATCAGATTGACGCTGTAGCTATTCTTGTAAGCCGCGATCGCCCCGAACGATTTCTGTTGTGCCGCCCAATCCTGATAATCCAAATAGGACACGGATTGCTGATCGAATTGCGAGGTCTTCTCGCTCAAAATCATCAGGCGGCCGGCGTCTTGGTACGGAAACGGCCGCAGCAGAATCGCGTTGATCACCGAAAAAATCGCGGTGTTCGCGCCAATGCCGAGCGCCAGCGTCAAGACAGCCATCAGCGTGAAGCTGGGGCTCCTCCACAGAATGCGGAGCGCGTAGCGGATGTCCTGGAGCAGGCTGCTCATCCCGGCCTCCACTGGTTTCCTGATTTTTCCTGTTTCTCGAAACGCAACAGCTCTCGCTAGCGTTCCGCGCCCCGGCGATTCCGCTCTCCGCGAGCCGTATCATCCAATCCAGCGGCGCCGCTCACCGCGAGCACGAGCAGCGTTGCGTCATCCTCAAATTCACGTCCGCCGAACTCGCGAACCCTCTCGAAAATTCCGCTGAGCACGGCAGCAGCATCGCCGTGACGGAGCGAGAGCCCCTCCGCCAGAATTCGCTGCGTGCCGAATTCATCCCCCGCGCCGTCGTGGGCCTCCAGCAACCCGTCGGTGAACAGCACAACGCGGTCCCCCGAATTCAGCTGAATCTCTCCATTCTGGAATTCCCCGCCAACGAAGACGCCGAGCACGCTGCCGCCTTCGCACAGCGCCTCGTGCGATCCGTCGCGGCGTATCACCAGCGGCGTCGGATGCCCTGCATTCGTGTAGCGAAGCCGGCCGGTAGGAATATCGAGCATCGCGTAGAAAAATGTGATGAACCGGTCGCCGCCGATGCTCCGGCAAATCAGCCGGTTGATCGCCTCGCAGAGCTCCGCGGGAGATACGCTCGGCGACGCCAATCCCCGCACCGCCGCCTGCAGATTCGACATCAGCAGCGCCGCCGGCATTCCTTTTCCCGCCACATCGGCGATGCAGAATCCCAGCGTGTTCTCATCGAATCGCAGGACGTCGTAATAATCTCCGCCCACAATTCGCGCCGGGCGCCAGTCCGCCGCAATCTCGTATCCCGGCGCTTGCGGGATTTCCGCGGGCAGCAATCGCATCTGAATGCTGAGCGCCTCGGACATTTCCTGCTCTTGCAGCCGCAGTTTCTCCGAGAACTCGATGCGCTCCAGCTCGTTCTCGCGTTCGTGGCGCTTCATCTCGCGCCGCTCGCGTCCCAGCGCGATCTGCTTTTCGAGAATCTCGATCAGCCGCGAATTCACCCACGGCTTCTCCACAAAATCTCCCACGCCGCGCTGCATCGCCTGCACCGCCAGCCCCACCGTCGCCCAGCCCGTCATCACCACGATCGGCGGATACGCCTCGCGCGACTGGATGCGCTCGAGCAAATCGAGCCCTTCGCGCCCCGAAGTCGTGTCCCGCGCGTAGTTCAGATCCATCAACAGCAGATCAAACTCGCGGGCCTCCAGCGCCGAAAGAATGCTCGCAGGCGAACTCGCCGATTCCGTGTCGTATCCCTGCGTCTTCAAAAGCAGCCGCAAGGCTTCCACCACGTCCGGCTGGTCGTCGGCTATCAGAATCCTGGGAATGATCCCTCGCTCTTCCTCGATAATCGGTTGGCTTTGTGAGGCCATTCTGGTCAGTCGACCCAGTGAAGCGGATGAATACTCGCCACCAGGTCGCACATCTGGACGGCACTCTGAGTACCAGCCGCAACTTCTCTTAAATGTCTTGTTATGTGTTGATTAGAGAACGGTTAGCACTGAGAATGTGCGACTTTTGCCCAGTTGCGGGATACCCTCGTCCCAAGATCGGACATCAGGGATCGTAGCCTACACGTCAGGCCCTTCACTCGTACCGCAGCGCCACCATCGGGTCCACCCGCGTCGCCCGACGCGCCGGAATCCAGCACGCTACCAGCACCGTCGCAATCAGCAGCGCGCCCACCACCAGGAACGTCGAAGGGTCCGCCGGGCTCACGGCGAACAGAAGATGCGCGAGCGTGCCCCGCAAAGCCAGCGTTCCCAACGCTCCCAGCGCGATGCCGATAGATGCCATCCGCAATCCTTCGACCAACACGGAGCGCAGCACTTGCGCCGGCGATGCTCCCAGCGCCAGCCGGATACCGATTTCATGAGTCCGCTGCCCCACGCTGAACGACACGACTCCGAACACGCCCACCCCCGCCAGCAGCAGCGCCGCTCCCGAGAACGCGGCGATGAGCGCGACCAAAGACCGCTTCGGCGCCACCGATAGCGACACCACATCTTCCATAGTCCGTATGTGATCCACAGCTTCCTCGGAATCAACGCTCCGGATCGCGCTGACTAGCCCCGCCGCGGCGCTCGCAGGCGGGCTAGCCGTCCGCACCGTCACCGTCATGAACGTCCACGGATCCTGCGCGTAGGGCGCGTAAAACATCGGGTCCGGCGGCTCGCCGAGCGAGTGTTGGTGCACATCTCCCACCACGCCGACGATCATCATCCACGGACTCTTGCCGTCGTAGGAGCCAATCTTCAGCCGCTGCCCCAGCGGATTTTGATTCGGCCAATACTGCGCCGCCATGGCGCGGTTGATGATCGCCACCGGCGGCGCGCTTGCTTTATCCGTATCCGAGAAAGAGCGCCCTTCGAGCAGCGGGATTCCCAGCGACGCAAAATAATCCGGGCTCGCCGCCGAGTAAGCCGCCGGGTCAAACTCGGAGTTGTGTTCGGGAGAATAGCTGCGCCCGTCGATCGAGAAGCTGCGCGAGCTGTAGCCTCGATTGAGCGGGAGCCTCGATACCACGCTGGCGCTGCGCACTCCCGGCAACGCTTGTAAGTTCCGCAGAATATTTCCGGCGAACCGCGCGCGCGATTCCGGTGTCGGGTAATTCGACGGCGCGAGCGACAGTCTCGCGGTAAGAATGTGATCGGTTCGGAATCCTTCGTCCACGGAAACAAGCTTCGAAAAACTCTTCAGCAGCAGACCAGCTCCCACAAGCAGAACGAGCGCCAGCGCCGTCTCCACAATCACGAGTAAGTTCTGGCCACTGCGCCGGGCGGGCTGCGCTCCTCTTCCGCCTTCTTTCAGGACGCGATTCGGATCAAGCCGCGATGCCCGCAGCGCCGGCCAAATCCCGAATGCCACGCATGCGACTACGCAGAGTGCCGAAGTAAATCCAAGGACGCGCGCGTCGGGATGAACCACAGGCAGCCAGCCGACCGTCGCCGCGAGAAATGACCTGAGCGGGCCAACGCCCCATATCGCCAAAAGAATCCCCGCGCCCGCCGCTAGGACGACCAGCAGTCCGCTCTCCGTAATCAACTGCCTCGCGAGCCGCGATCGTCCTGCCCCAAGCGCCGTGCGCACCGCAAATTCCTTGCTCCGCGCTGTTCCCCGCGCCAGCAGCAGATTCGCGACGTTTGCACAGGCAATCAGCAGGACAAACCCGACAGCACCCAGCAGCGCAACCAGCGCCGGCCTCGCATCTTCCACTTGCGATTCCTGCAGCGGCTGCAACCAGGCACGCGCATCCATCAAGTCCGAATCCGGATGAGCCTTCACGATTTGTTGCATCACCACATTCAAATCCGCTCGCGCTTGCTCCAGCGTGACTCCCGGCTTCAATCGCGCCACTTGGTCCAGATAATGAATTCCTCGCGACTCCGCCGGATTGTTATCAGGCTGCAGCGGGTGTTCCGGCACCGGAAATCCCGCGCGCGGCGTCACCCACAATTCAGCCTCAGGCGGAAACGCAAATTCAGGCGGCATCACTCCTTCGACCGTGAATGTTTCGCGGTCAAGCGAGATCGTCTTGCCGATGATTTCCTCACTGGCGCCGAAGCGCCGCTGCCAAAGCGCGTAGCTCAACACCACCTGCCTGCCACTCGTAGCCGCATCTGGACCGGTCAAAAACCCGTGACCCAGCCGCGGCGCCACGCCCAACAGCGATATCAAATTCGGCGTCGTTACCACTCCTGAGATTTTTTCCGGCGTCCCGGTGTCTGTGAGCGTCAGGCTGTCTTCGCGATACGCCGCGAATTGCTCAAACGAGTGATTCTGCGCCGCGACATCGAGATAGTCCCCGGGACTCAATGTCTCGAATCCATGCTTCGATTCCTGGCCGACGTCGAAGAGCTGTTCAGGATGTGCAAAGGCGAGAGGTCGAAGCAGCACAGCATTCACAACGGAAAAGATCGCGGTGTTTGCCCCAATTCCCAGCGCCAGCGTCAGCACCGCGACGATCGTAAATCCCGGCGCCTTCCGCAGCATCCGCACTGCATACTTCAAATCCTGAATCACAGTACCCATCGCCGTACCCTGCTCTTTCTGTCCAATCTCTAACTTCGAACCTCCAGAATCACTCGTGCCGCAGCGCCACCACCGGATCCACGCGCATCGATCGCCGCGCCGGTATCCAGCAGGCAGCGAGCGCCACGCTCGCGAGCACCATCGTCACTGCCACGTAGGTTGCCGGATCGGTCGTGCTCACCGCGATGAAATCGCCCACCAAGCGCGCAAATGCAAACGCGGCCAGCAGCCCCGCGATGATCCCAATTCCGACGATCAGCAGCCCTTCTCCGAACACCATCCTCAAAATGTCCGCTGGCCGCGCCCCAAGCGCCATGCGAATTCCGATCTCATGCGTTTTCTGGCTGGCAGCATAGGAAATCACGCCGTATACGCCCACCACCGCAAGAATCAAACCGAGGAATCCCATCGTCGCGGCCAGCCCTGCGCCGATCTTGAAAATGAGGAGCCCGTTAAGCGTGTTCAGCCCTTCCGTCATCGTCCTCACGTCGAACACCGGCAAGTCGGGCGCGAGCCTACTGATCAACTGTTCCGTCTCCCGGATCATTTGCGCCGGCGGCGCAGCCGACTTCACTTGCAGCGTCGAAAGAGAATTGCCGGCGTAATGCTGCGCGAGTGGTAGATAAAAGCAGGCCCCGATTGTGCCCGTTCCTCCGTTGTATCGCGAATTCTTTGCCACGCCGACAATCTCGACCTGATGGCTCGCGTCTCCCGCCAACCGGAAGTGCCGCCCGATCGGATCCACATCGTGCCAGTAGCGCTGCACCATCGTTTCGTTCACGATGGCCACGTAGGGCGCCGTTAAGCTGTCCGCGTCCGAGAATGTCCTGCCGCGCAGCAGCGGTATCTGCAGCGTGCGGAAGTAGTCCGGCGAGATCACGCCGTAAAATGCAAACGGCGCGGCCTGGCCCGCCGACGGCTCGAATCCATCGATAGTAAGCGTGTCCGCATCGTTGAAGTAACCCATCGGCACCGCGTTTGTCAGGCTAGCTGACTCCACACCCGGAAGCTCCCTCACGCGATCCAGCACCGTCTTGAAGAACTCCATGCCGCGCGAATCGCTGTAACCAATTTCAGCCGGATCCATGCTGAGATTGACGACGCCTTCCGGACGGAATCCCAGGTCGGTCTTCTGCGCCTTCTGCAAGCTGCGCGCAAATAATCCCGCGATGATCAGCAGCATCAGCGAGCCTGCCACTTGCGCCATCACCAGCGCGTTCCGCAAGCGGTGCCGCCCTCCGGCAACGCTGCGTCCGCCTTCATGCAGAATCGTGCTCAAATTTCCGCGCGAGATGCGGATTGCCGGAATGGCCCCGACAATCAAGCCCGTAAGCAAAGCAGCGGCGAACGCAAATGTGAAGATGCGCCAATCCAGGCTGAAATCGAGATGCACCGGTAGATCAACTCCGATCTGAATCGAGCTGACCGCGGCGCTTCCCCACGCCCCGAGCAAGATCCCTGCTGCGCCTCCCAGCACGGCGAGCAACACGCTCTCCGTAAGCAACTGCCGCATCAGCCGGCCTCGTGCGGCCCCCAGCGCCGCGCGAATGGCCATTTCACGTTCGCGAATCGTCGCCCGCACCAGAAGAATGTTGGCCACATTCACGCATGCCAGCACCAGGACGATCGTTGCCAGCCCGACGAACATTGCGGAGATCAGCAGGATGGTGTTGTTCGGATCAGGATTCGGCCGCGAACGCATCTCCGGGAATGCTTGGATGCTCATATCTTTTTCGACTTCCGGATGGTCCTGCGAAAAGCGTTGCGCAATAACCCCGAGCGATGCATCCGCTTCCTTGATGCCGACGCCCGGCCGCAGCCGCGCCAGCACAGCCATATTGCGATCGCCGCGGTTGGTCATGAAGTCCGGTGGATTCTCGGACGTCGCCATCCCCAGCGGCAGGTACCCCTGCGTGGACGCTAGCGTGAACACGCCGGTGAATCCCTCCGGCGCAACACCTACGATCGTTACCGGCCGCCCATTCACGGAAACTTTCTTGCCCACAACGTCCGGCGCACTTCCGAAATGTTCTTTCCAATAGGCGTAACTCAAAACCATCACTGGGTCGGCGCCAACACTTTCCCCTTCGCCCGGCAGTATGAATCTTCCGAGCGCGGGCTTTATTCCCAGCGTCGAAAAGAAATTTCCCGTCACATAGTTCGTCAATACTCGTTCGGCCTTGCCATTCACGCTCAGTCCATCCAGGCCAAACTCGTACCCGAATACTCCGTCGAACACTCCGCCGCTCTGCGCCGCCAAATCGCGATATTCAGGTACCGAAACCTGGTTTTGAAGCGGCCCTTTGCCCTGCTGAAACGCAAGAACGACGAGCCGGTTGCCTTCCTTCACCGGCAAAGGCCGCAGAAGAAACGAATCCACCATGCTGAAAATCGCCGTATTCGCGCCAATCCCCAGCGCCAGCGTCAAAACCACCACGATCGTGAATCCAGGCGATTTCCGCAGCATCCGCCATGCATATTTCACATCCTGAATCACCGCTCCCATTCATTCCTCCGCTCTATGTAGCGCCGGCCTTTCAGGCCGGCATCCGTTCAATTTCACTCGTATCTCAACGCCACCATCGGATCCACGCGCGTGGCTCTCCGCGCCGGTATGTAAGCCGCCGCCAGCGCCACCACCGCCATCAATGCCGGCCCCGCCAGCAGCGTCAGCGGCTGCCCCGCGCTCACTCCGTACAGCATAGAATCCATCAACCGTCCAAGCCCGTACGCAGCCGGCACCCCAATCGCCACTCCGATGGCGACAAGCACCACCGCCTCGCGCAACACCAATCGCCGGATATCTCCTTGCATCGCGCCCAGCGCAATCCGTATTCCGATCTCGCGCGTCCTCTGCACCACCAGAAACGCCAGAACGCCGTAAATTCCTACGCACCCGAGGAGCGCCGCCACCAATCCGAACGTCAGCGACATTCCCGCCACGATCGTTTCGCCGGACAAGTCCTCGCTCACGACCGTTTCTTCCGTCTTCATGTGCGCGGTCGGCAGCGAAGGATCGATTTTCCGCACGGTGTCGCGAATCGCGCCGGAAATCGATTCCGGCGGTTGAGCTGTTCGAACGTAGAACGTGGCTTCGCCGAGCGTCTTATCCTGAACAAGTGGCGAAAACACGAACGCTCGCTTGTCTTCGCGAACGTGCGCGTACTTCTCATCCCTGACCACTCCCACGACTTCGACGTCGGTCTTTACTCCGTTGCCGGTACCAAATCCGAATCGCGCGCCGACAGGATTACGGTCGGACAGGTACTGCCGCACAAACGTCTCATTGACGATCGCGACTTTCGGACTTTCCAACGTATCGCTCGCCGAGAATTCCCGCCCCGCCAGCAACGGCACGCCCAAGGTCGAAAAGAAATTTGGGCCAACGCGGTTCCGGCTCACACGCTGCTCTTCAGGGTCTCCGTCGCGTTTCTTGCCTTCAATTTCGACGCCTCCATTGTTGTCCGAGCCGATCAGCAACGCGATTTGCGCCGCGCTCGCTCCTTGAACGCCAGGAAGCGCCGCCAGCGCCTCGGTCAGTTGATTTGTGAATGCCGCGGTGCGCGCCGGCGTATAGCCGTTCAGCGAAGGCGAAACCGAGAACTGCATCACGTGATCGGCCTTCACTCCCAAGTCCACTTTTCGCAGGTTCCAGAGTGTCTGCGTCATCAGCGCAGCGCCGCTCAGCAGCAGCACCGTCAGCGCCATCTGCGCGGCCACGAATACTTTGCGAATCCGCACGTGGCCTGCCCCAGACGTCGAGCTGCGATCCTGATCCCGCAACACCACGTTCAAATCGCTCGCGGAAAACCGCAGCGCCGGGGCAATTCCGAAGAGAATTCCAACGCCCACTGCAACCGCAAAGTTAAAAGTCAGAATCCGCGGATCAAGATTCGCCGAGAGCCCCTCGATTCCGTTGCCGCTCGACGCAATCCGCGTCAGCGTGTCAATGCCCCACACCGCGACGAGCAGCCCAGCCAGCCCGCCGGCCAGCGACAGCATCAAGCTTTCAATCAACACGGCGCGCACCAACCGGCCTCGCTCCGCGCCCAGCGCTCTCCGTATCGCGTACTCGCGGCTGCGCGATGCTCCCCGCGCCATCAACAGGCTCGCCACGTTCGTGCACACGATTAGCAGCACCAAAATCACCATGCCACCGAGCGCCAGCAGCGACGCCTGCGCGTCGTTCTGCAATGTCGGCCGTCCCTGCGAGCCCGGCATTAACAACAGCTTGCGATCAATGAACTGTTGCCGCCGCGTCTCGGACGCCCACTTCGTGGTCTGCGCAGCTTGTTCCTCCACCAGCGCGTGATACGTCACCTGCAGCGACGCCTCCGCCTGCTTCATCGACATCCCCGGCTTTATCCGGCCGATTAGCGGAAGCCAATAGTCGTCCCACTCTTCGATCTTCCACTCGTTTGGCGCAGCCTGCGCGGTCATCGTGAGCGGAATAAAAACATCCGGCGCTTGCCCCGCCTGTACGCCCTTGAATCCAGCCTGCGCGACGCCGACGATGGTCATCGGCATTCCATTGATCGGGACCGATTGATTCAGAACTTGTGGATTGGCGCCGAAATGCCGCTGCCAATAGCCGTAGCTCAACACCACGACCGGATTCGCTCCCGCCGCCTGCTCATCATTCATCGAGAAGACGCGCCCGAGCGCCGGCCGGACGCCGAGCACCTCGAAATAATTTCCAGAGATGAGTTCGCACTCAGCCAGTTCCGTGTCGCCCTGGTAAGAAACGCTCACGCTCGTGACGTACCGCGCTAGCAGCCCGGTCAGCACTTCGTTCTTCTCCCGCAGCGCCTTGAACATCGGATAGGAAAATGTCTGGCCCTCCGGACCGCCGTCAGCCCAGCGGCTGCCGCTCACATCGCCGGGCGAACGCAGAACAACGAGCTGCTCGGGCTTCTGCACCGGCAAGCGCCGCAGAAGAATCTGGTCGAGCAGAGAGAAAATTGCCGTGCTGGCACCGATGCCGATCGCCAGCGTGAGAATCGCCACGATGGTGAAGCCCTGCGATTTGCGCAGCATCCGCAGCGCATAGCGAATGTCCTGCATCATATTGCCCATCGATGCCTCCAAGCGAAGCGAGGGATCTGCATCTGCCTTTGCTTTCGTAGGGGCGCCGGCTTGCTGCGCCCTCCGACGACCTCACTGCAAAATCAAAGCTCCGCACAACGGCGGACTCCTCAGAACGACAACATTTCGCCTTTTTTCAGCAACCCCTTTAGCCGGGCATCTTCCGCATCGGCGCAAATCATGCCGACCTCAATGCCATCGCTCCATCCATGCTCACTCATATCTCAATGCCACCATCGGATCGACGCGCATCGCCCGCCGCGCCGGAATCAAGCAGGCGGCTAACGCGGCCGCGGCCAGCACCACGCTCACAACGACAAATGTCGCCGGATCGGAGGCGCGCACCTCGTAGAGCAGGCTTCCGAGATAGCGGGTGACGACGAAAGCGCCGGTCAGGCCCAGCGCCAACCCGGCCGCTGCAAGCCTCATCGTGCGTCCGAGAATCAAGCCGCGGACGTTGGCGGGCAGCGCGCCTAGCGCCATGCGAATGCCGATTTCCTGCGTGCGTTGGCTCACCGTGTAGCTCGTCACGCCATAAATTCCGACGGCAGCCAGCAGCAGCGCCAGCCCCGCGAATGTGCCGATCAGGACAGCCGCAAATCGCCGCGGCGCCACCGAATCCGAGAGCAGCTCATCCATCGTCAACACTTGCGCGACCGGAAGATTCGGATCGAATTTGTGCACCGCGTCCGTGGCCGCAATTGCCAGCGCGGCGGGATCGCTCGAAGTGCGAATCACCAGATAAGGCGTCCAACCTCCCGAGAAATACGCGTCGAGGGTCGGTTCGGCATCGAGGCCGAATTGATGCACATCGCCGACAATTCCGATAATCGTGAACCAGCAGGGTTGCGGAGCGAGCGAACAAACATTAATCCGCTTGCCAAGCGCGTCGCCGTCGGGCCAATAGCGCCGCGCCAATGATTGATTGACGACGATGGCATTTTGCTGCGCCCAATCCGCTTGGTTGAACAGGCGGCCCTGAAGAAGTGGAATATCAACCGCTGCAAAATAGCCCAGGTTCACCGAGCGAATCTGCGCCACGGGCCGAGCGCCTGCTTCAGGAACCGGCCGCCCTTCGATCACGAAGCGCGAGGCTTGCTTCAGCGCCGAGGCCAGCGGCAGCACGTCGATTCCGCCGGCGTGCTTCACTCCCGGCAGCGCCTCAATTCTCGCGGCCAACTCCTCGAATTGCAGCGATTGCTTGCGGCCCAGTTCAAGTTGCTGGTCGTTCGATAGCTGGTTTAACTGCGCCGGCGGAATCGCCGCTTGAGGAATCTGCATCGTCAGCACGTGATCGGTGGCAAATCCGGGGCTCACGCTCACAAGATGATGAAAGCTCCGCAGCAGCAAGCCCGCGCCAATCAACGTGAGCAATGCCATCGCAATTTCCGAAATCACCAGAAAGTCATGCGCGCGGCGGCTTCCAAATCCGCTCGAGCTCTTCGTCCCCTGCTTGATCACACTGCCCAGATCGGCGCGCAGCGTCTGCAAGGCGGGCAACAATCCGCAGGCCACACCGGTGAGCACGCAAACGCCCAGCGTGAACGCGAGCACGACGCCGTTCAGCGTCACGTCATGCACAACCGCCAGATCCGCCGGAAGCATTGCCGTCAAAGCTTCAATCCCCACGCTGGCCAATAGCACTCCGAGCGCTCCGCCGATGAACGAAAGCAGCACGCTTTCCGTCACCAGTTGCCGGACCATGCGCCAGCGATTCGCGCCCAACGCCGTGCGCAGCGCAATTTCGCGCTCGCGGCTGGTATTCCGCGCCAGCACCAGATTCACGATGTTGGCGCACGCGATCAGCAACACCAGGCCGACCGCGCCGAACAACACAAGCAGCGTCCGCCGCAGTTTCACCGCCGAGGGATCCTCGAATCGCTGCACCAGCACGCCAAAATTTTTGTGCGTATCCGGAAAGGCCTCGAGCTCGTGGCGATTCAGCGATTCGATTTCAGATTGTCCCTGGGCCAAGCCGACGCCCGGCTTCAGCCTCGCGAGCACGGTAAACGGGTGATGCACCCGCCCGGTGAGATCATCGGGATACTGCCCGCTCGGCAGCCAAATATCGGGCCAGCTCTCCAACTGAAAATCACCCGGCAATACGCCGACCAGCGTGTAGCGCTGGCCATCCAGTGTGATCGTGCGCCCGACCGCGCTCGCATCTCCGCCAAAGTGGCTCAGCCAAAAGCGATGGCTAAGCATCGCCACCGGCGCGCTGCCTGTCTTGTCTTCCTCGGGCACAAATGTCCGCCCGAGCGCCGCGCGAACTCCGAGCAACGGGAACAATTCCGCCGTCGAATAGCAGGCCTGAATCCGCTCCGTTGCACCCTCGCCGGTCATATTGAATCCCGCCGAGATCGCCACATACGCGCCCATCTCCGAAAAGCTGCGCGCCTGCTGCCGCCAGTCCGAATAATCCCCCGGCGATAATCCAAGTTGCGGCCACACCGGTTTGTAGCTGTTTGAAATCTGCACGAGGTTTTCAGCGTGCGGATAAGGAAGCGGCCGCAGGAGCACGCGCTGCACCACGCTGAAGATGGCGGTATTCGCGCCGATCCCGAGTGCCAGAGTCAGAATCGCCGTAGCCGCAAATCCAGGCGACTTCCGCAGCATCCGCAGCGCGAATCTCAGGTCTTGCATCAGTCCACTCAAGATCGCTCCCACGCGCGACCCATCATCTCCACGCGCCCAATATGCAAAGGTTTACTCCAAACGTAGGGCCCGGTCTTTAGCCGGGCCTCTTCGTGCAAGATCGCGCCATTACTCGATCGTACTGATCCTAATCATTCGCTGCATCCGGGCCGAACCCCGGGAGGGCTCAAGACCCTCCCCTACAAAACCGTCATTCGTAGCGCAGCGCTACCATCGGATCTACGCGCATGGCGCGCCGCGCCGGAATCAGGCACGCTAACAGCGCCACCGCCAGCAAAATCAACGCGACTCCGCCAAACGTCCACGGATCAAGCGCGCTGATCTCAAACAGAAGACTTCGCAGCAATCGCGTGATAACCAGCGAAATCCCCACCCCGGCCGCGACTCCGGCAAGCGCTAGTGAGAGACCTTCGTGCGCCACGAGCCGCAAAACATCCACCATCTGCGCACCGAGCGCCATGCGTATTCCGATCTCGCGCGTTCGCTTCGACACCGCGTACGCCGTCACGCCGTAAATTCCCACCACCGCCAGCACCATCGCCACTCCCGCAAACGCTGCCAGCAACATCGTGCTGAATCGCGCCTGCGCCGTAGAATCCGCCATCCACTGGTCCATCGTGCGCACGCGCGACACCGGCAAATCTTTATCGAGCGCGCGTACCTGCTCCTGCACCGGCCCCGCCATTCGCAGTGGGTCTCCCGTTATGCGCAGCACCAGCGTCATAAATGGAAGCGGCAGCTCTGGATGCGGCCAGTACGACATGGCATGCGGCGTGGTATCGAGTCCTTCATACTTCACGTCGCCAACAACGCCGACGATTGTGCTCGGAACATTGTCATCTTTCATGTTAATCACCACGCGCTGGCCGATGGGATCCTCATTCGGCCACGTTTCGCGCGCCATCGTTTCGTTGATGATCACCACGTGGCTTACCTCGGTTGATTCGCGCGCGTTGAAGAATCGCCCGCGAATCAGCGGAATGCGCATGGTCTGAAAATAGTCCGGCTCGATCACCCGCATGTCCACGTTCGGTAAATCCGAAAGCGCAGGAGGAACCGGCCGGCCAACGACGGAAAATCCAGTCGCCGATCCAATCCCGGTGAAAGGAAGAAACGCATTTCCGCTCGCCGCCTGCACACCCGGCAGCGCATGCACGCGCTCCAAAAGTTGACGGAAAAATGCCAGGCGCTGTTCCGGTTTCGCGTAACGCTGCCGCGGCAATTCGACTTTCACCGTAAGCAGCCCTCGCGGATCGAATCCCGGTGAAACTCCTTGCAGCCGCTCGAAGCTGCGGATCAAAAGTCCCGCGCCAATCAACAGCACCAGCGCCATCCCCGTTTCCGCCACCACCAAAATCCGGCGCAGCCGTCCGCCTCGCGCGCCCTGTCCAGCGCTGCGGCCTTCTTCTTTCAGAGCATCGTTCACGTCGCGCCGCAACACCTCCGCCGCGGGCGCCAGCCCGAAAAAAATCCCGGTGAGCAGCACGAGCCCGCCCGAAAATCCGAGCACGCGCAAATTAATCTGCACGCTCTGCAATTCGGTCATGCTCCGCGGCGCCGCTGCAAGCAGCAACGCGACCGCCCACTGCGCCAGCAGCACTCCCGCAACGCCTCCGAGCAACGCAATGAGCAAACTCTCCGTCAACAACTGCCACGCAAGCCTCCGCCGACTTGCTCCCAGCGCCGCGCGCACCGCCAATTCCCGATGCCGCGCCGTCGCGCGCGCCAACTGCAAATTCGCTACGTTCGCGCACGCAATCAGCAGCACAAATCCCACCGCGCCGAATAAAATCAGCAGCGCTGGACGAATCCCGCCCACCATCTGCTCGTGCAGCGGAACCAACGCGACGCCCCAGCCCGTATCCGCCTGCGGAAATTGCTTCTCGAGTCCCGCCGCGGTGGCATCCATTTCCGATTGCGCCTGCGCCAAAGTCACGCCCGGTTTCAATCGCGCTACCACCGTCATGTATCGCCCCACCGGAGTCCAGTTCTCCTTGCTGAACGCAATCGGTTCCCACAATTCCGCTTTCTGTCCCGTCAACGACCATTGCGCCACGAAAAATTGAAATCCCGCGGGCATCACGCCGATCACGGTGAGCACCTGATCGTCGAGAATCACGGTTTTTCCCACCACGTTGCGGTCCGATCCAAATCGCCGCTGCCACAGTCCATAGCTCAAAATCACAACATTATCTTTTCCCGCTTCGCCGTCTTCCGTCACGAACGTGCGCCCCAGATGCGCGCGCACTCCCAGCAGCGACATCATTTCCGGCGTCACCGCCTGCGCCGGAATTCTTTCCGGATTTCCCCGGCCGGTCATGCTTGTATCGAAATCGTAGAGAGCGGCCATGCGATCGAACGAAGTGTTTTCCTGCCGCCAGTGCAGAAAATTTCCGGGCGAGACCACGTTGCGGTCGAGCGAAAGCTGGCGGTTTCTCTCCCACACCATCACCAGCCGCTCGGGTTGCTGAAAAGCAGGACGCGCCAGCAGCGTCGCATTCACCACGCTGAAAATCGCCGTATTCGCGCCAATGCCCAGCGCAATGGTCAAAATGGTGATCGCAGCGAATCCCGGCGCCTTGGCCAGCATTCGCAAAGCGAATTTCATATCCTGCAAAAGTCCGCTAATCATCGTTCGCACGATTCGCATCCGTTTCCTAGGCGCAATTCCGGGGCCTTCGCCTGTAGGGGCCGGTCCGCCTTGGCGGAAATCCGGTTTGGCATTGGGTTTGGATTTTTTGCGGCCATATCAAACGCAAAACCCCAGCCAACCCGGGGGCGTGTTAACCCGCCCCCCTACTCGTAGCGCAACGCCACCATTGGATCCACGCGCATCGCCCGCCGCGCAGGAATCACGCACGCCGCCGCAGTCACCAGGCACAGCAAAATCGAAACCGCCGCCAAGGTCAGCGGATCAGTCGGCTTCACGCCGTAGAGCTGACCCGCGATCAATCGCGTCAGCGCAAATGAGCCGGCCAATCCAATCGCCACGCCAATCAAAGCCGGCACCATCCCTTGCCTCAGAATCAGCCGCAGAATATTCCGAGGATTTGCGCCTAACGCCATGCGGATTCCCACTTCGTGCGTCCGCTGCGCGACCGAATACGCTACCACTCCATAAATCCCGATCGTCGCCAGCAGCAATCCGATGATTCCCGCGACGCTGAGTACCAGCGCCGTTCCTTCGTAACCCACCAGCGAACTTTCGATTCTCTGCCGCATCGTCTTCAAGTTGCTGACGCTGAGCGCCGGATCCATCTTGGTTACCGTCGCCTGAATCGTGTTCGCCAGCGATTCGGGCGCCGCGCCAGTGCGCACGAACAGCGCGATCTTCGAGCCCACTGTTTGCTGGAAGGCAACGTAATAGTAAGGCGCCGGCTTTTCCGACATCGCTTGATACTTCGTATCCGCCACCACGCCGACCACTTCGTCCCACTTGTCCGTCTCGCCTTTCACGCGCTGTCCGATGGCGCTCTTCCCCGGCCAAAATCTTTTTGCCATCGTTTCGTTCACAACCGCCACGCGCGGCTGTTTGCTATCGTCCGCCCAAGTGAACTCGCGTCCGGCGCGCAACGGCAGGCCCAGCGTTTTGAAAAAGTCGGGTGAGATCATGTCGAAGCCTACGGTCATGGACTCGTCTCTCAGCGGCTGGTAGCCATCTACGATTACCGTTGTCGAATAGGAGTTCGCCTGCGCCACCGGTCCGGCCTGCGCCGACGCTACCGCTTGCACTCCCGGCAGCGCTCCGACTTGGTCGATGGCTTGGCGAAGAAACGATTTGATTCGCGCCTCGTCGTACCCAGCCGGACCTGTATCCACCGATACCGATAGGATGTCATTTGGCTTGAATCCCAAATCCGTCGCGCGAGCTGCCAGCACGCTTCGCAACAACAGCCCCGATCCCACCAGCAGCACCAGCGACACGGCCACCTGCACCGCCACCAGCCCGGAACGCAGCGGCGATTTCCTCGAGCGCCGCCCGCCCTCTTCTCCCTTCAGCGCGGGAACCAAATCCACGCGCGAGGCCAGCAGCGACGGCGCGAGGCCAAACAAAATTCCCGCCAGCGTCGCCACCACCAGCGTGAATCCAAACACTTGCGCGTCCAACCGCGCGTCGAGGCTCAACGGCACGCCCAGCGCCTCCGGCGGATGCGCCATAAAATTCGTAGCCCACAGCGCCAGCAACAGCCCCGCGGCTCCGCCCACCAGCGACATCAGCACGCTCTCGCTCAGCAATTGCCGCATCAATCGCCCGCGCCCCGCTCCCAGCGCCACGCGGATCGCCACTTCGGTGCGCCGCGCCGTCGAGCGCGCAATCAGCAATCCCGCCACGTTCGCGCACGCGATCAGCAGCACAAACGCCACCGTCCCCGAAAGCAACGCCACGATCGGAAGCAGCGTCGGCGCGGCCCCAAACGGAGTCTTCCACATGGGAGAAACAGAGGCAGTTTCCGTTCCCGACGTCTCGCCCTGTGACTTGGCGAAATCTTGCACGCTCACCGTCATCGCTGCCTGCGCCGTCGCAGGCGTCACGCCGGGCTTCAGCCGTCCGAACGCAAAGAGCCAGTTCGCTCCCGCGACTTCCAAAATATTTCCGCCCGCCACTTCCACCGGCAGCACCACCGGCTGCATCATCGCTGGAACATAGAGTTGCGCCGGGATTCCTACGTTCGCGCCGTGAAAATCCTCCGGCATCACGCCGATGATGGTGAACAATTTTCCGTCAATCGTGACGCTGCGCCCGATCGCCGAGGGATCCGAGCCGAACTGCGATTTCCACAACTCGTGGCTCAGCACCACTAGCGGTTCGCCTCCCGGCACTTTGTCGTCATCGGGCGTGAAGGTCCGCCCGAGCTCGGCATGCACTCCGAGCGCATCGAAATAATTTCCGGTCACGACCTCGCCCAATTTTCTCTTGGTCTCGCTGCCGGATTTCACGGCGAAAGTAATCGGGCAGTCTGCCGCCAGCGACTCGAGCACGCCATTCTTGTCGCGCAACGCCCGGTACAGAGGATAGGAAAGCGGAAAAGTATCGCCCGCCGCATGATGGTCCCCCACCGCTACGATTTCATCCGAATGCCGCACGCCGGAAAGCGGCTGCAGGATCACCGCCTTCACGATGCTGAAAATCGCGGTATTCGCGCCGATCCCCAGCGCCAGCGTCAAAATCGCCACCAGCGTAAATCCCGGCGATTTCCGCAGCATCCTCACTCCAAACTTCATGTCCTGCATCAAAGCGCCCATCGCCGCCTCCGCAGTAAATGTCGCCCCAATCGCAATCCGCCCACGAAACCGCCACGTGCGCTCACTCGTAACGCAACGCCACCATCGGATCCACGCGCATCGCTCGTCTCGCCGGCAAATAAGCCGCAAATGCCGCAACGAACGTCACTCCCAAGGCCACAGCCACAAATGTCAACGGATCGCTAGCACTCACGCCAAAAAGCAAATTGCTCATCGCGCGCGTCACCAACAACGCCACCGCCGCTCCCGCCGCCGCTCCCAAAATCGCAAGCTGCAATCCTTTCCCCACCACCAGCCTCAACACGTGCCCCTTCTGCGCCCCCAAAGCCACGCGAATCCCGATTTCGCGGAATCTCTGGCTCACGCTGTAAGAAAGCACGCCATAAATTCCCAGCGCCGCGAGCAGCAATCCCAGCCCGCCCAGCACCGAAGCCAGCGATGCCGCGGTCCGATTCGCAAACATCGACACGTGCAGCAGTCCGCCCAGATCATCCGCCTCAAGCGGCTGCACTTTCGCATCCAGCGAAATCGCCGCCGCTCGCACCGCGTTCACCACCGCCGCTGTCGGAAGTTCCGATCGCACGATGATGTTTGCGTCCGTCCCGTGCGCTTGCAGCGATGGAATATAGAGGAATGACTGCGGCGGTTCATTCATGCGGTGATATTTAATGTCCCGCGCCACGCCCACCACCGTCCGCCAATCTCCCCAAACCAGCAGGCGGTGCCCGGTCGCGTCCTGTCCCGGCCAGAAGCGCTTCGCCAGCGTCTGATTCACGATCACGACTTTCGGCGAGTCCGGCCGGTCCTGCTCGGTGAAATCGCGGCCGGATAGCAACGGAATCTGCAGCGTATGCAGATAATCCGCGCCGACCATATTCAAATCGATGTTCATGTCTTCGCCGGGCGCCGGTGTGTAGGCCTCGGCCTCCACCGGCGAATAGCTGCGCCCGGTAAACCACAGCGGCACGAATCGCTCGAGGCTCGCCGATTCCACGCCCGGAAGCGTGCGGATTTTTTCGAGCAACCGGTCGTAGTAAAGCGTCGCCTCTTCGCTCGAATATCCGCTGGTGCGCAAATCAAACGCCGCCAGCGCCACGTGATCCGTTTTAAATCCCGGCCCCGCCGCTTCCGCATTTCTCATGCTGCGCAGCAGCAAGCCCGCGCAAACCAGCAGCACCGTCGCGAACACAACTTCCGCAATCACCAGCGCGTCGCGCAAGCGATGGCTTCCCGCGCGCCCTTCCGTCACGCGCCCCGCCGATTTCAGCGATTCATTCAAATTCGTCCGCGACCCGCGCCATGCCGGCACCAGCCCAAAAATAATTCCCGTCGCGATCGATAAGATCAACGTGAACGCCAGCACGGTCTTATCCACGCCCAGCGTGAGTCCAATCGGCAGGTGCTTCGTCGCCGGCGTGAAAAACGAAAGCAAATTCGCGCCCCATAACGCCAGAAAAATCCCGCCGATTCCCCCCGCCACAGCCAGCACTACGCTTTCAGAAAGCATTTGCCGGATCAATCGGTTGCGGCTCGCTCCCATCGCCGCGCGAATCGCGATTTCGCGCTCGCGCACCGTCGCCCTCGCCAGCAGCAGGTTCGCCACGTTCACGCACGCAATCAGCAGCACCAGCGACGCGATCACCATCAAAAATCCCAGCACGCTGCGCAGAAAATCCTGCACGCCGTAATGCGCCTTCCACACCGGCCCAACAAACACGCCCACGTTTTCGCTCGTCGTCGAATACTCTCTCGCCAGATTCCCCGCGATCGTCGCCAAATCCGCCTGCGCCTGCGCGATGCTCACTCCCGGCTTCAGCCGTCCCATGATGTGCACGAACGTCGGATTGCGCTCCTCGATGCTCTCGCCCGGCAGCACTTGCGGCTGCATCATCATCGGCACGAAATACTGCGCGTCGATTCCCACAATCGTCCCGAAAAACGCGCGCGGCGCCACTCCGATAATCGTGAACGGATGCCCATTGAGATGAACGATCTTGCCCACCACATTCGGGTCCGAGCCGAACCTCCGCGCCCACAAGCCATAGCTCAGCACAATGTAAGGATCGGAATTCAGCGCCTGATTCGCCTGCTCGTGAAATGTGCTGCCCATTGCCGCGCGCACGCCCAGCACGTCGAAGTAATTTTCCGTGGCGATAATTCCCCACACGCGCTCCGCCGGCTCCGTGTTCCGCAAGCTCATGTTCACGCCCGAAAGCTCGAATCCAATCACGTCCGAAAAAACGTGATTCTGCGCGCGAAAATCTTTGTAATCGGGATACGAGCTGGTGTGATATTCGCCGCTCGGCATGATGGATTCCACGGCCACCATCTGCTGGGAATCCCGCACCGAAGGAATCGGATTGAGCAGAATCGATCGAATCCAGCTAAACACGGTAGCGTTGCCGCCAATCCCCAGCGCCAGCGTCAGAATCGCAATCGCCGCAAACGCAGGCGCATTCGCCATCATTCGCAAGGCATGCCGCAAATCCTGTACCAATGTATTCACTAGCCTCTCCCTGACCTCACTCCGCTAAACTGTCTGCACGGACATATCGAACTGAGCTGATTTCACGCTTCGGTCTTCCGTAGGGGCGGGGCTTGCTCCGCCCGTCGGCGTAAACCCTGCCCGAAACGTGCCACCTTCGATACTCGCTAATTCAAGGAGGCACGATTCATCTCGAATATCGCCACTCGCGACGATTTTTACCTCGGCGGGCGGAGCAAGCCCCGCCCCTACGATCCGAAAAATCCCTAAAACCCGAGGCCAAACAAAAATCCGCGGCAGCGCCATTGAATCTGCGCCCCGCGTCAGAACACACGTCTAGCGATCGATCTCGCAACCGAGTTCGCCTTTAGTTACCGCTCGTTGCGCGTTGCCCGCGCTGTTTAGTTGAAATTCGTCAGACGCTCTCGACGCGCGTCCCGACCGTGTCCTCAACGATGCGCCCGTCGAAGAGATGAATGGCGCGATCTGCGATGCTCGCGTACCGCGGGTCGTGCGTCACCATGCAAATGGTGGCGCCTTCCCGGTGCAGTTGCCGCAAAAGCTCCATCACGGCTTCGCTATTCTTCGAGTCCAGGTTTCCGGTCGGCTCGT
Organism: Candidatus Acidiferrales bacterium; assembly: GCA_036833535.1. Taxonomy (GTDB): domain Bacteria; phylum Acidobacteriota; class Terriglobia; order Acidiferrales; family UBA7541; genus Palsa-147. The sequence continues at coordinate 65,521 of DAITPO010000005.1, forward strand.
CCGCCAGCAGGATCGACGGCTGCCCCACCAGCGCGCGCGCCACTGCCACTCGCTGCTGTTGGCCGCCCGAAAGTTGTGAGGGGTAATGCTTCATGCGGTGCGCCATCCCGACGCGCTCGAGCACTTCTTGCACTCTCTTCTTGCGCTCGGCCGACGGCATGCTGCGGTAGGTGAGCGGCAACTCGACGTTTTCGTACACCGTCAAATCGCCGATGAGGTTGAACGCCTGGAAAATAAATCCGATTTCGCGGTTGCGAATCCGCGTGCGGTCCGCCAGCGAAAGATTCGCCACCGCCTGCTTGTTGATCCAATAATTCCCGTCGCTCGGCGAATCGAGCAGACCGAGAATCGAGAGCAAGGTGGACTTGCCGCAGCCCGACGGCCCGGCGATGGACACAAACTCGCCGGTCTTGATTTCGAGATGCACCCCCGCCAAAGCATGCGTCTCGACTTCATCCGTGTAAAAAACTTTCGTAACGCCATCCAGCTTGATTAAGGATTCAGTCCCGTCAGCCATAGTCGTCCGCTCCTCGCGATTTTCCGTTTCTTACTTCTTCGTTGTCATCCTGAGCGCAGCTAAGGATCTCTACGTCTCGCGTGCTCAGCCCAATCCAAGCCCGCTCACTTCAATTGAATCCGGTCAAAATTATCCCACTGCGACATATCCGACAAAATCACCGTATCCCCCACCTGCAAGCCCTTTACGACTTCCACCGAATTCACCGAAGTCCGTCCCACCTGCACCTGCACGCGCGTCGCCTCGCCCGCATCGTTCCACGGACCATTCGTCTTGAAGAGCCCGATCGTGCTGTTCGCCTCTCCGTGCACCGGCCGTCCCACAAAAAGAACATCAGTCAGCCGCTCCAGCTCGACAGTCCCCTCGACGCTCAAATCCGGCCGCGCTCCAGAAGGAAGCTCTCCCTCGAGCGAGCAATCCACGGTCACGGTGCCGTTCTGCACGGCAGGATCGATGCGGCTCACGTGGCCGGTAATGATCCCGTTGTGCGTATCAATCGTGGCCTTCTGCCCGATCACAATATCCTTCGCCTGCGTCTCGGCAATCTTGAGTTGCGCCTTCAAATGCTGCGGCTGCGCCACGCGCGCCAGCACTGTCCCGGCTGTAACTTTCTGCCCCACTTCCACGTCCAGCTCCTGCAGCATGCCGTCAATTCCCGGCCGGATTTTCAATTGCTCCACTTGCGACTGCTTCAATCCCGCCAGCGCGTGCAACTGATCCACTTTCGCCTGCTGCACCGCAATCTGCGCATCAATCGAATTCGCGAAAGTGTCCACCTGCTTTTCGGCGATCTCGTTTTGCTTCCCCAATTCTTCTTCGGCCACCTGCGACGTTCTCAGAATCACGTCCGAGGTCAGCCCCAGCTTGAAAAGCTCCGCATTGGTCTCGCGCTGGATTTGCGCCTGATGATAAGCAGAACGCACCACGGCCGCCTTGGCCTTCTGATCCATCAATTGGTTCTGCAGTTGCGCCTTCAAATTATTCAGCTCGGCCTCGGCGCCTTTCACCTGGTACTGCGCATCCATCGCCGCCTGTTGCAGCTCCGGATTGTTCATCAGGAAGATGACCGTGTCCTTTTTGACGGGGGTTCCCGGCAGAAGATAGCGCTGTGCAATCTGCCCGTCAGTCTGCGCAGGAATCAACAGGATCGTCTCAGGCACCAAGGTCCCCAGCCCGCGCACTTCGCGCAGCATCGGCCCGCGCTGCACAGTCCCCGGCCAAAGGGTAGCCTTGTCCACGCTAGGCGCCGCGGGCTTCAAAGTATGCAAAGCCCCTGTAATCAGGACAATAGCCACCAGCCCGGCAACGGCATAGCCGATCTGCCGCAGCCTCTTCTTCCGTTTAACATCTGGCCGAGCAATATCCAACGGGATGACCTCGCAATGTAATAAGGCAACTCACTTGCCGCTCGAAGAGACGCCCTAAGACCTTTAATAGCATAGGCTTAGAACGGGTGCAAGCCCCCGCCAACGCGCCCTTTTGCTCGCTCATGGGATTAAACCGTCCCGGAACCGGACAAGCATTTAACCCCCCTCAAAGTCCAGCACCGCCTAAAGAACTCCCCAAGAACTCCATCATAAGGTACGCAAGTCCCCCTCACCGAGTTCCGCCGCAGAAAGCTCGTGAACCGTTCACTCTCGGGAGCCGCAGCTCTTCGGAAAAAAACCCCTTTACTTGCCTCGAGAAACCTTAGCATTTTGGTCGTCCGGCCGGGATCATGTCTGACACGCTAGACCGGGGACATTCCTGACACTTTTTCCTCCGAGCCCATCACATTGACCATGATGAGCGCGTCGGAAGAGAACGAGAGAAGATGAGAGCGGTGAATCAGCGTGCTCGCGCCGTACCCTTCGATGCCGCGCGCGACGGTTGCTCCGGAGATCCGCGATAAAACAGAAAGTCCAGAATCGCGGGGCATTGATTTTGCAAACGAAGACGGGAGCACGTATGCTGACTCTCGCGGTTATGCTGGTGGAACGTCTCGGGCGGGATCCCTCGACAACGAAAGATTTGGAGAACGAGAAGTAGATGACTCGAAGACTCGATTACCGCAACAGCGTACTCAAGGCGTACCCCGATGTCTACACCGCGGCGGCGCTTGAAGCGTTGGAAGCGCTGGCGCCGTTGAACCGCGAGCGGCGCGAGTTGATGGCGAAGCGCATCGCGCGGCGCTCGGCGCGGCAGCGCGAGCGGCAACGCATCACGTTTCTCGATCCGCAGGCGCTGATTCCGCGAACGGGCATCCGCGTTCAGGATGCGCGGGACGGAAAATTCGAAGGGAGCGAGATCCCGGCCGATCTGAAGCGCCAGTGGATTCAGGGCACCGGGCCCGCCACCAAGCCGAGGGCGAGCCTCGAGAGCGGCCTGCGCAACGTCGCCTATGCGCTGCTCTCGGGCGCCGACGGCTGGATGTTCGATGGCGAGGACGCGCTCGGGCAGGTCGATACTATGTCGCTCGAAAATCAGCGCAATTTGCGCCTCGCGATCGACGGCGACGCACGTTTCCTGCGCGTGGCCGAAGAAGTCGCCGCGGAGATGAACAAATGGGCGCAAGGATTTTTCGGGCGAACGATCATCGCCGACTGGCGCCAACAACTTAAATTCACGACCAAGATTTTCCGCGCGCGCGGACTGCACCTGGATGACCGCCATGTGCGCGAGCAGGACGGCACCGGCTTCTCCGCTTCAATCGTCGACCTGGCGCTCTACGTGGTCAACAATCAGCAGCGGCTGCGCGATTCGGGGGCGTCGATCGTCCTCTACTTGCCGAAGATTCAGACCGCCGAGGAAGCGGCGCTGTGGAACGATTTGCTCGCCGCGCTCGAGCAGCACCTCGGGCTGCCGGTGGGCACGATCAAGGTGTACGTCCTCGTCGAGCAAATCGAGGCAACGTTCCAGTTGATGGAAATCCGCGCCGCGCTCGGCCGCCACTTCGTGGGCTTCAACACTGGGCGATGGGATTACATCAACAGTGTCGCCGACGCGATGGCCTGGGACCCGAGCTTCCTCAATCCGAATATTGATGCCATCGGCATGACTTACGGCTACATGCGCAACTACGAGGATCGCGTGCGCCGCGCGGTGAACACACCGGACCGCAACGGCCGCTGCGCCCTCTGGCAGGGCGGCATGGAACCGAACATCCCGGTCGGCTCCGAGGCGGGCGTCGCCGCAGGGATGCGCAGGGCGAAGGCCGGCGGCCAGCGCGAAATGCTCGCGGGGGCCAGCGGCAAGTGGGTGGCGCATTGGAAGATGGTGCATATCGTTCGGCCGGTGTGGGAGGAAGTTGGCGCCGACAACCAACTGGGGCGCGCGTTCCCGCCGCTCACCTACACGCAAGAGGATGCCGACGGGCTGGTGCTGCTCGAGGCGGCGCCGCGCACCGTCCGGGGCGCGCGAGATTTACTGAGCGTCGCCGTGCAATACGGCAACGCTTTCGAGCAGG
>DAITPO010000006.1:0-1554 GCA_036833535.1 Candidatus Acidiferrales bacterium
GCTCGTAAGATGCCCGGCTGAAGCCGCGGCGCTACAAAATCCTATTCATCCCGTTCGAGATTACGCCGCGTTACTCCTGACTCTTTTTCTGAGTGTTCGCTCGTAAGAGCCGGCGGGACGCCAGCGGTACGGGAGCCGCGCCGGCCGCGCGGCAGATTTGTTTACAGGATACTCTCGGTCCAATTCTCCAGCGTGTGCTTGATCTTGCCCATGAATTGATGGGCGATGGCGCCATCCACCACGCGGTGATCGTAGCTCAGCGTCAAGTAGACCATCGAGCGGATGGCGATGGCGTCGTCGATCACCACCGGCCGCTTTTCGATGGTGCCCAGGCCCAGAATGGCCACGTTCGGCTGATTAATTACCGGCAAGCCCATCAGGCCGCCGAAGACGCCGGGATTGGTGATCGAGAAAGTGCCCTCGGCGACTTCCTCGGGCTTCAATTTCTTGGTTCGCGCGCGCTCGGCCAAATCGTTCATCGTGCGCGCCAGGCCCAGGAAATTTTTCTCTTCGGCATTCTTGATCACCGGAACGATCAGCCCCCAATCGAGCGCCACGGCGATACCGATGTTGCACTCGCGATGCAAAATAATGTTGGTCCCGTCGACGGAGGCGTTGACCGTGGGGAAGGCGCGCAACGCTTCGACGGCAGCGCGCACGAAGAAGGGCATGAAAGTCAGCTTCGTGCCGCTAGTCTCTTCGAATTTGGCTTTAGTGCCGGCGCGCAGTTTGGCGATGGCAGTCATGTCCGCTTCGTCGATCGAATACACGTGCGCGGAGACGCGCTTCGAGAGCACCATGTGCTCGGCGATGCGCTGGCGCATCACCGACATGGGCTGGACTTCGTAGTGCCCGAAGTACATTTTCTCGCGCGGCACGGCGGATTCGAACCCGGCGTGCGCTTGCGTCGCGCCCGTAGCGGGCGGCGGCGGTGAAGAAGGACGCGCCGCGCCCGAAGGCTGAGCCGCCGACGGCGCTGCCCCGGCGCGCGCTGTGCCGCCATCGATCGCGCCGAGAATATCCCGCTTGGCCACTCGTCCGCCGGCACCGGTGCCGGGCACTTGCGTCAAATCGATTTCGTGTTCCTTGGCGAGCCGCCGGACGAGCGGGGAACTGCGGACTTTCTGGCCATCGGTTGCGGGAGCGGCCTTCGCAGCGGCCGGAGCTGGAGCTGGCGCGGGCTTCGTCGCGACGGGCGCTGGCGCAGGCGCGGATTTCGGAGCCGGTGCTGCGGCTCTTGCAGGTTCGGGTTTCGGCGCTTCGGCTTTTGCCGGGGCAGCAGCCGCAGTAGCCGCGCCCGCGCCGTTCGAATCGATCACCGCGACGACGGTCTGCACCGGCACGGTCTGTCCCTCGGCGACTTTGATCTCTTTTAGCACTCCGGCGGAGGGCGCGGGGATTTCCGCGTCTACTTTATCGGTCGAGATTTCGAAGAGCGGCTCGTCGCGCTCGACTTTCTCGCCGGGCTTTTTGAGCCACTTGGTGATGGTGCCTTCGAAAATGCTTTCGCCCATCTGCGGCATTACGACGTCAACGGACATTTGCGTCTCCTCA
>DAITPO010000006.1:1654-22568 GCA_036833535.1 Candidatus Acidiferrales bacterium
AATGCTTTCGCCCATCTGCGGCATTACGACGTCAACGGACATTTGCGTCTCCTCAACAGCCTGAGCCAGTGGCGCGGGATTCTATCGCCTGCGCAACAACAGATTCTTCGCCAACGGCGGGCTCAGAATGACAGCCGGGACCTAACACTCTAATACTTTGCCAACTCGCGCGCGGCGTCAACCACCTTGGCGACGTTGGGCAGAAAATGCTCTTCGAGCGGCGGAGCGTAGGGCACCGGTGTATCAAGCGACGTGACGCGCTGGATCGGCCCATCGAGATCTTCGAACGCGCCTTCGCAAACGATCGAGGCGATTTCACCGGCGATGCCGCCGGTGCGCGTGTCCTCATGAACGATGAGGAGCTTGTTGGTCTTCTTCACCGAGGCGAGGATGGCTTCCTTGTCGAGAGGCAGAAGCGTGCGCAGATCGATCACCTCGGCTTCGATGCCTTCTTTTTCCAGCTCAGCCGCGGCGTCGATGCAAGTGTGCGCCATCGCGGCATAGGTGAGGATCGTGAGATCGCGGCCTTCGCGGCGCGTCACGGCTTTGCCGATCGGCACGGTGTAATCGCCCTCGGGTAATTCTTCCTTGATGCGGCGGTAGAGAAACTTGTGCTCGAAAAACAGCACGGGATTATTGTCGCGCACCGCTGACTTGAGCAGGCCCTTCGCATCGTAGGGCGTCGAGGGATAAATGATCTTCAATCCCGGCGTGTGCACGAAATACATTTCCGGATTCGCCGAATGAAAAGGCCCGCCATGCACTCCGCCGCCGGAAGGCCCGCGAATCACCATCGGCGCGGGCGCGCCCCACAGATAGTGCCCCTTGGCGACGAAATTGGTTACCTGATTGAAGCAGCAGGCGATGAAATCGATGAATTGCATTTCGGCGATGGGCCGCAGGCCGAGATAGCTCATGCCGCAGGCCGCGCCGATGATGGCCGTTTCGCTGATGGGCGTTTCGATCACGCGTTCGGGGCCGAAGCGCGCCAGCAATCCTTCGGTGACTTTGAAGGCGCCGCCGTACGCGCCGATGTCTTCGCCCATGGAGATGACCGCCGGATCGCGGTCCATCTCCTCGAAGATGGCCTGGCGGATGGCTTCGAGCATGGTGACGGGAGCCATATCAGCGGCGTCCTTTGCGCACTGGCGCTTTCGCGGATTTCGATTTTGTTGTGGAACGAGCGCTTGCGCCGTTGCCGCTCGCTTGCGTGGGCTTCGCTGCGCGAGGAGGCGCGTCACCGACGGTGTCAGTCGGGACGTTCAAGCCCTGATCGATGCCGCCGAAATCTTTCACTTGCACAGTCGTATCGCAGCTCGATTGCGGCGGGGTCACTTCGGATTTCGGGCGATGCCATTCCGCTTCGATGGTGTGGCAGCCGTCGCAATAGACGCCCTGCTCGGCCAATTCCGGCGGCGGCATCGGCGAATTCTCGGCGAACTCGCGGTCGTCACTCAGGAGTTTTTCGATGCGCCCTTCGATTTCTTTTTTGGCCGCAGCGTCCCAGATTTTATTTTCGGTGAGGAATTTTTCGTAGCGCGCAATGGGGTCGCGGGCCTCCCAGTATTCGCGCATCTTCTTGGGGACGTACTCGGCGGGATCGTGCTGCGCGTGGCCGCGCATACGGTGTGTCTTGGCTTCGATCAGCACAGGGCCGTTGCCCGCGCGGCATTGCTCGACAGCCGCTTTCGCAGTGCGATAGACTGCCACGACGTCGTTACCGTCGACGCTCACGCTGGTGATGCCGTAAGCGCGCCCGCGTTCCGCCAGATCGCGCAGCGGCACTTGCTTCGAGACGGGCGTGGAATAGGCCCATTGATTATTCTCGAGGATCAGCACCAGCGACGCGCGCTGGGCGGCGGCCAGGTTCAAGCCTTCGTGGAAGGCGCCGGTGGAACTGCCCCCGTCGCCGATCCAGGTCATGGTCACGATGTCCTGCCCGAGATAGCGCCCAGCCATGGCCACGCCGGTCATCACCGGGATCAGGTCGCCGAGCATGGAGATGGGCGAGACGATGTGCAGATTTTTCAAATCGCCGAAATGGCTGGTGCCGTCTTTCCCGAGCGTCGGCGAGGTGTATTTCGCCATGTGCTGCGTGAAGATGTCGCGCGGCTTCACGCCTTTCACCAGCAGCGCGCCGATGTTGCGGATCATCGGCGCCAGCCAGTCGCGCTTTTCGAGTGCGTACGCGGTGCCTACCGAAATCGCTTCCTGGCCCAGGCTGGAATAGAGGCCGCCGACGATTTTGTTTTGACGGAAGAGTTTGCCCATCTGATCTTCTACCGCGCGGTTCAAGCGCATGTAGTAGTACAGGCCGAGGTAGGTGTCGCGCATGAGCGGCGCCGAGGCGGAAGTCTTTGGTTTGGGCGTAGTGGTTGATGGCGTCATGCCGAGCTCCATTGTAAGCCGCGGGCGCGGCAAGGCGCGCCCCTACGAAATCTAATTGGTGCGCTTTTAGCCATGAACAACCGCGCTTTCGTCCGGCGCACGATCCGCTGAGAGGCTTGCTGATATGGCGGCCTCGAATTCCTCGCGCGAGACATCGATAATCTTGCGGTTGAAGACTTCGCCGAAATGGCGGGCTAGCCCAGCGGCTACTTGTGCCTTGTCGACTTCGCGGCCCAGGGCGCGCTCTAGCGATGTGGCGCGCTTGTCCGTAATGCCGCACGGTACGATCAGATCGAAATAGCGCAGATCGGTCGAGACGTTGTAGGCGAAGCCGTGCGAAGTGACCCAGCGGCTCAGGTGAACGCCGAGAGCAGCCAACTTTTCCGGGCCGGAGTTAGTGTCGAGCCAGATGCCGTGAAGACCTTCGATGCGATGTGCTTCGATCCCGAAATCTTGTGTAGCGCGAATCATTGTTTCTTCGAGTAGCTGAACGTACCAGCGCACATCGCGGCGATGCGCGGTGAGATCAAGAATCGGATAGCCGATGATTTGCCCTGGGCCGTGGTAAGTGATGTCGCCGCCCCGGTCAGTGGGATGGAACTCGACGTTCATTTGCTGCAGCACTCGTTCATTTGCGCGGAGATTTTCGGGCTTGCCGTTGCGACCTAGAGTGATTACGTGCGGATGCTCGCAAAGGAAAAGAATATCGGGAATCGCGCCGCACTTCCGAGCTGCGACAGCGCGCTGCTGCAGTTCGCACGCCGGGGCATAGGCGATTAGCCCGAGGTCAATGAGCCAGCAATCTTTGCTCGAAGATGTTAGTGGATGCCGATGCATATTCGAGTGACAGATGCCGGTCCCGCATGCGGGACCGGCACGACACAAACCTCAACGCACTACGCGTTGATGCTCAGGCCGCGGACGGCGTTGAAGGCGTCGCCCATGGCTTCCCAGACTGTCGGGTGCGCGTGGATGATCGCAGCCATGTCGTCGAGCGTGGCTTCGAGTCCGATGGCCGCTACCGGCTCGGCGATAATTTCCGTTGCCAGCGGGCCGATCGCGTGCACGCCCAAAATTTCGCCGTACTTTTCCTCGGCCACTACTTTGATGAAACCGTCGTGATGCCCGAGGATCGAAGCTTTGCTGTTGCCCAGGAACGGAAACTTGCCGGTCTTGATCTTGATGCCTGCGTCGCGCGCCGCCTTCTCGGTCAAGCCGATCGAGCCAATCTGCGGCTCGCAATAAGTGGCGTTGGGGCAGCGCAGCCGATCGAACGGCTGTACATCCTTGCCGGCCATGCGCCCGACGGCGATCAAGCCTTCCATCGAGGCTGCGTGCGCCAGTTGCGGCAGGCCCGCGACGATATCGCCGATGGCGTAGAGCTTGGGCTCGGCCGTTTCCATGTAGGCGTTGGTGTGCACGAAGCCGCGCTCGAGTTTCGCCGCGGTTTTGTCCACGCCCGTGTTATCCGTCATTGGGCGGCGGCCGACAGCCATTAAAACTTTCTCCGCGCTCAGCGTTTCGGATTTGCCGGTCTTATCTTTGAAGACGACCGTCGCGCCCTTCGCATCCTTCTTCACCGTTTCGACTTTGGCTTCGAGCTCGATGCGAATCCCGCGCTTTTTGAAAGCCTTCAGCAGCTCGGCAGAAATCTCTTCGTCTTCAAGAGGCACGGCGCGCGGCAGCATTTCGAGAATCGTGACCTCGGTGCCAAAAGTACGGAAGATCGAAGCAAATTCCACGCCGACAGCCCCCGCGCCAACAACAACCAGCGATTTCGGAATCGCCGGCAGCTCCAAAATCTCTTTATTCGTAAGAATCGTTTTGCCGTCGATCTCCACGCCTGGCAGCGAGCGGGCATCGGAGCCGGTCGCCAGCATCGTATAGGTCGTCTCGATCTCGGTTTTCTTGCCGTCCTTTTCGACCGAGACGCGGCCGGGCCCGGCGATGCGTCCCCAGCCCGTGATTGTTTCCACTTTGCTCTTGCGAAAGAGGAATTCGATGCCCTTGGTGTGCTTGTTGACGATTTTCTGCTTGCGCTCAAGGATGGCGGGCCAGTTCACCTTCACGTCCTTCACTTCGAAGCCGAATTCGGCGGCGCGCTGGAAGTTGTCGTAGATTTCGGCGTGATACAGGAGCACTTTCGTGGGGATGCAGCCGATGTGCAGGCAGGTGCCGCCGACATACGAATCCTTTTCGACGACGGCGGTTTTCAGCCCATATTGCCCGGCGCGAATCGCGGCGACATACCCGCCCGGTCCGCTGCCGATAATCACCAGATCATACTTGGCCAAACTGGTCCTCCCGGCGGGCTGGCGCGCCCTGCGACTTCGTGCCTGTTCTACATGACCGATGCCGGCCAAAGGCGCGGCCCTGAACCCCATCACAAACCGCGCGGAGTGCCCGAATTCAGAATTCTATCAGCCGCTCCGGGTGGGAGCAACTTTGTGCCTCCAATTCCGGGGAACATTCCGGATGGGAGCTACGTATTGACATTCTATAGGGCTATCTTTAGGGCCCTATCGAGAGTCTATAGATAACGGGCATTTCGAGGGGGCAGCGCGTGGGCGAGGCACAAACCGAGCTTTTGCAAGGCACTCTGGACATGTTGATACTCAAAGCCCTGGCGCTGGGTCCGTTGCACGGCCTGGGCGTCTCGCGGCGCATCGAGCAGGTTACCCGCGGCACATTTCAGGTGAAGCCCGGCTCTCTCTTCCCCGCGCTGCATCGCATGGAAGAGGAAGGCTGGCTGGCATCTTCGTGGGGCGAATCCGAAACCCGTCGCCGGGCAAAATATTACGTGCTCACGAAAGCCGGCCGCAAACAATTGGATACCGAAGCCGAGCGCTGGGGCCGCATCTCGCTGGCAATCACCCGCGCCCTGGAAGCAAGCTGAAGCAAACAGGTTTTGTAGGGGAGGGTCTTTAGCCCTCCCGCATTTAATCGTGCAACAAGCGAGATGAAAGATCCATGCGATGGCTAAACCGAATTCGTAGCGCCGTCCGCAATCTGACGAGCGGCCCAAAGCTGAGCCGCGATCTCGATGAAGAAATCCGCGCCCACGTGGAATTAATGGCGGAGGAAAAGATGGCCAACGGAATGGACCCCGAGCAAGCCCGTCGCGAAGCAAGAATCGAAGCAGGCGGAATCGAGCAAGTAAAAGAAACTGTGCGCAGCAACCGCGCCGGCGCATGGCTCGACGTGCTGGCGCAAGACGTGCGTTTCGGCGTGCGCGTGCTGATCAAGAATCCCGGCTTCACGCTCGTCGCCGTCCTCGCGCTGGCTCTCGGCATCGGCGCAAACACCGCCATGTTCAGCATCGTCAATTCCGTCCTGCTCCGCCCGCTGCCTTACGCGCAGCCGGATCGCCTGGTGAAGATCTGGACGCGCTTCACGAATATCGGACTGCCCGACGATCAGAACTGGATTTCAGCGCCCGAATTTCGCGATATCACGGAGCTGAACAAAAGTTTCTCGGCTGTTGCAGCTTTTACGAACGTAAATTTCAATGTAACCACGAGTGGAACGGCGAATCGCGTCGTTGGTGCGCAAGTTTCCCCCAGTTTTTTCTCGATACTCGGAGTAAACGCCGAGCGCGGCCGCGTCTTCGCCAGTGAGGAAGGCGAGAAGGGGCACGACAACGTTCTGCTCCTAAGCCACGGTCTTTGGGAGCGACGCTTCGGAGCCGACCCGGGAATCACGGGCAAGCAGATCATCGCCAACGGCCAGTCCCTTACCGTCGTCGGGGTTTTGCCGGCGGGATTCGATTACCCGAATCAATCGGAGATGTGGTCGCCTCTCTCGTTCGCGCCCGATGATCTGTCTCCGAATAATCGCGGGAATCATGGACTCGAAGTGATCGGCAGACTCAAGCCAGGAATCACGCTCGGCCAGGCGCGTGCGGACCTCGAACTCGTGGGCCGCGAGATGACCCGGCAGCACGGCGAGTACCCGTACGCGAAGTTTGATTTCACGGTTACGGCGATGCCGCTGATTCAGGACATAGCCGGTGACGTGAAGCAACCGCTCTGGATTCTGATGACCGCGGTGGCGTTGGTGCTCTTGATCGCCTGCGCGAATCTTGCGGGATTGCTGCTGGTGCGCGCCACTTCGCGCGAACGCGAAATCGCCATCCGCCTCGCGTTGGGCGCAGGCGGGCGGCGCATCGTGCGGCAATTGATCACGGAAAGCCTGCTGCTGTCGTTGCTGGGCGGGGCCATCGGAATGATTCTCGCGCCCATCGCCCTGCGCATGCTGGCGCAATCGAATGCCGTGGCGCTGCCACGCGTCGTCGGCACGCAGATCGATCTGCCGGTGCTGCTCTTTACCACCGCGCTTTCTCTCGCCACGGGGATACTCTTCGGCATCCTCCCTGCGCTACAGGTGATTCGCGATGTCAACTGCACGGCATTGCGTGAGGGCGGGCGTTCGCAGACGGTCGGTGCGTCATCGAGGCGGCTGCGCCGCCTGCTTGTGACCGGCGAAACGGCGATCGCTCTGATTTTGTTAGTCAGCGCCGGACTGCTGTTCAAGAGTTTTATTCGCGTCCTAGAAGTGAGTCCCGGTTTTCGTGCCGAAGGCGTGCTGAAAATGACCACCGCGCTGCCGCAGGAAAAATATCCCAAAGACGAGCAGGTCGCCGCGTTCTTCCGCCAAGCCCTCGAACGAATCAAGCGGCTCCCGGGTGTGGACTCGGCCGGCTTTCTGGACACGATTCCGCTTGGCGATGGCAACTCATCCGGAACCGTTACCGTGGACACGCAGTCTGTCCCGCCGGACAAAACAGCGTTCGAAGCGGACCAACGCGCGGTGACTCCGGGACTTTTCAAGACGCTGGGAATTCCGCTGCTGCGCGGGCGCGATTTCAACGAAAGCGACACAGCCACGTCCACGCCCGTTGCCGTGATCGACGAGACGATGGCCGAGCTTTACTGGCCCGGCCAGGATCCCATCGGGAAGCGTCTGCACACCGGCGGGGGAGGTTCGAAATCCCCGTGGCGTACGATTGTGGGCGAGGTCGGACACGTGCGCTATCGCACACTCGAAGCCAGGTCGCGCACCGAAGTGTACATGCCGGAGGAACAGGTTGCGTTCCCGACGATGAGCATTCTAGTGCACACGAGCGGCGATCCATTAGCGCTGGCGTCTTCGGTCGAGAAGGAGATTCAGGCGATCGATCCGGATCAGCCGGTGTATCGCGTGCGCACGATGACGCAGGTGATGGCGGAATCCGTGGCGCGGCGGCGGCTGGGCGCGACGCTGCTGGGCGTTTTCGCGGGGCTGGCGTTGCTGCTCTCGGTTCTCGGAATTTATGGCGTGATCGCATTTGACGTGGCGCAGAGGACGAATGAAATCGGCATTCGCATCGCACTCGGTGCGCAGCGGCTTTCCATCATTCAACTTATGCTCTCGGATGGGCTGCGCCCCGTGCTCATCGGAATTTTCACCGGGCTCGTCGGCGGAGCAATCTGCGGCCGGTTGATCCGCAGCATGTTGTTTGACGCGCGGCCGCTCGATGGATTCGTTCTCATTGGCGTCGCGCTGGTGATGGCCGCGGTCGCCAGCATGGCGTGCCTCTTTCCCGCCTGGCGCGCCGCGCGTCTAGATCCAATGAATGCCCTGCGATACGAGTAGCTTGGTAGCGCCGGCGTCCCCGCCGGCATCCGACGAACACACATCACGCCAAGGGCAGGATTCACGCGCGGACCACTCCAGCCAACCACAGCAACATATTTGGCACAGCGATCCGCGCACACTCGTGGCCTTCGCCGACGATTGAGGGCGCAAGATGCCGGCAAAGACGCCGGCGCTGCCTTTGACTGTCTTCGTGCTTCGAGCAATCATCCTCTTGAAATTTCTGTTGGGATTCGGAGAACTGCTGGCCTATGATGCGGCGCTGCGGCGGCGGGCTCGACCGGCCGGCGAAAGGATGAATTGATGGATTCCTCCAGCGAGACGCAAAGTTCACCGAACCCAGCCGGCCCCGGCCAGAGCGCTCCATTCGAAGCCAAGTTGATATTCGTCGGCCCGGAGGGCATCCGCGCGGGCTGGCGTCTTCTGATTTACGTTTGCATCGTCGTCGTAATCGCGGTGGGACTCTTCGTCGTCCTGATGCAAGTCCCTGCTTTTCGAAATGCACTATCGCAAGCGAATCAGGGGCGAATGAACACCACCGCTCTGATTTTCAGCGAGACCCCGCTGGCAATCGCCGTTCTGCTGGCCGCGGTGTTGATGTCGCTCATCGAAAAGCGTTCGTGGCAAGCTTACGGATTGCCTTTGAAACAGGCATTCGGATTGCGCTTCTGGGAAGGAATGTTGTGGGGAGTGGCTGCCATCTCCGCGATGATCGGATTGATCGCTGCATTTCATGGCTATTCGTTCGGCACCATCGCGCTTTCCCGCCCAGAAATGATCAACAAGGGATTGCTGTATCTCTTCGGATTCTTTCTCGTGGGGATTTTTGAGGAGTACAGCTTCCGCGGCTATACACAATACACTTTGGCTTCCGGCATGTCGTTTTGGCCCGCTGCAGTAGTTCTTTCGTTGCTCTTTGGGGGGACGCACCTGTTCAATCCTGGAGAGGGTGTAGTCGGCGCCGCGAGTGTTTTTATGATCGCGATGTTTTTCTGTCTGACGCTGCGTCGCACCGGAGCTCTTTGGTTTGCCATCGGATTGCATTGCAGCTTCGATTGGGGCGAGACTTTCCTTTTCTCCGTTCCGAACAGCGGCAACCTTGCAGAAGGATGCCTTTCGCACTCCACGATGCAGGGCGCGCGCTGGCTCACCGGCGGCAGCGTCGGGCCCGAAGGCAGCGTATTCTGCTTCCTTGTTGTCGCTCTGATGTTCCTCGTTTTTCATCTTCTGCATCCCGCCAAGCCTGAGTAGCATCTCATCTTGGCTTGACTGAATCGCGACACAGGCTCGCTGGAGCGATTTGACACGCTTCTAGCGAACTCGTACAATCATTTGATTTTTGCGGGCCATTGCGGCTCGCTATGGAACGCAACCATGGACAAGAAACGCCTCGACTACTACAAAAAGAGATTGCAGACGCGCCGCGATGAACTGTTGAAAGCCATCGCGCGAACCGAACAAGAAGGCCGCGAAGCCGACGAAGATCCCACAGTAGACCTCGCCGACAAGGCCGCCAATTCCTACACCAAGGAATTTCTCTTCGGGCAAACGCACAACGACCGCTCGCTGCTTCAGCTCGTGGAAGACGCGCTCGAACGGATCAAGGAAGATGAGTTCGGAGAGTGCGGCTCGTGCCATCAGGAGCTGCAGCAGAAACGGCTCGAAGCCGTGCCCTGGACGCGCTACTGCATCACCTGCCAGGAAAAGCAGGAGCAGGGAATTCTCTAACGCCGCTTTTTGCGCCGCCTGAATTCGCCGCATTTCCTTTTCATTCTGAACGAAGCGAATCCGAAGTAGCGCCGGCGTCCCCGCCGGCATCTTACGCGCGCGAATTTTGGCGGGGGCTGCTATCGTGCGCGGAGCTGGGCGGTAAAAGATCGGGGCGGCTTGGGCTACATCTTCCGCGCGTGATTTCTGCCCGTGGAGAGATCGTGGTCGTAAGAGGCCGGCGGGGACGCCAGCGGTACGTTGCTCTGCGTAGAAATACGTAGGTAATGATCGGAATGTACCTGCGGCCCATTTTGGGATAGTGTCGCGCGCGTCTCCCGCCTTGGCGGGTTGGCGCTCTTGCTGATCAAAGACACGCTCGACTCGCTGGCCTCGATCTTTTTCCCCGCACCCTGCTGGATTTGCGATGAGCCGCTTACGAGTGCTTCGCTGATTCCCATTTGTGAGGAATGTCTCGCGGAAATCCGGCGCTTCGACGGCTTGCAATGCGAAAGCTGCGGGCGCCCATTCGCCTCGCCGGTGGTGGCCGAATCCATTCAAAAGATCTGCTACTTGTGCCGGCGTGGCGCCTACAGATTCGATCGCGTGAGAAGTTTCGGCCTGTATAACGACGCGCTCAGCGGAGCGATCCTGCTGTTGAAGTACGAATCGCTGAAGCGGCTGGGTGGATGGTTTGCGGGATTGCTCGAGCCAGTCGTGCGCGAGGAGTTCAAGGGTCTCGAATTTGACGCCATCGTACCCGTACCCTTGCACCCATTGCGGCAACGCGAACGCGGCTACAATCAAGCGGAGCTTATCGCCCGGCCGCTGGCGAGGCGTCTCGGGCTCAAAATGGCCACCTATTTGCTCGTACGGACGCGGCCCCGACCGGCGAAATCCGTGCTCACTCTGAGGGAGCGCTGGGAGTCGGTACGTAGTGCGTACGAAACGCGGAGCGGTGCAAAAGTTGACAAGCTGCGTATTCTGCTGGTAGATGATGTATTTACGACCGGGGCGACGCTCGACGCATGCGCCAGGGCGCTGCGGGAAGCCGGAGCAGCGAGCGTCTGCGGGGTGACTGTTGCGCGGGTGGTACCAGAACTGACCCAGCCGCGCGCCATTCGCCAGCCTCGCGCATCTAATGCCGTAATGGGTCGGCCGAAGGTGATGGCTGAGGCCCATGAAACTGAAGTCTCCGACCGTGCGTAGTTCCAGATAGGGAAGTAAACGGAGGGCGCCATCGACAACCGGCTCAAGAACGGTTTGCGACCTCGGCCCCGATTGAGTATTCCGCCGAGCTCGGCGGATGGGTCTGCGCAGCGAACTTCGGTGTCTCCCGCCAGCCGGCCATCGGTGATGCAGGCGCCGGTGCTGGTCTTGAACGCCACTTTCGAACCCATCAACGTGACGGCGGTGCGCCGGGCGCTGGTGCTGATGCTGAAGGGCGTGGCGCAGGCCGAAGAAATCCATCCATCGGAAGTTCATTCGAGTTCGCGTGCGGTGTCCGTGCCGTCGGTGATCCGGCTGCTGACTTACCGGCACATTCCGCAGCAGAGCCGGGCGCTTTCGCGGAAGAATATTCTGCTGCGCGACCGGAATACCTGCCAGTTCTGCGCGCGGGCGCTGCCTGCGTCGGAGTTGACGCTCGATCACGTGATGCCGCGGTCGCGCGGCGGCCATTCTTCGTGGGAGAACCTCGTCGCTTGCTGCTACGAGTGCAACAACCGCAAGGGAGACCGCACGCCAGAGGAAGCCGGGCTGAAACTGGCGCGGCGGCCGCGGCCTTTCACGCTGCACACTTCGCGGCAGTTGATGCGGCTCATCGGCCACAAGGACGAGAAGTGGCGTAAGTATCTCTTCTACTGAGCTTTTCGGGTAGCGGGATTTCTTGCAACCATTTCCGGGACGCCAGCGTCCAATAATTAACTCACTTCTAGGACACACCCCGGGAAGCGGCACAGGGCAACCCAAGGCTGCTTCCCTTCTTCTTTTGTAGGGCTCTTTTTTCACTTCAGAATTTCTCACTGGCGAAAAACCACGCGCAGGCCGCGGCGCCATTCTTCGTTTAGGCCGATTCGAGTGATGTGAATTTCCGGCGACAAATATCGCAGGACAATTTCGGTGGCGGGATGGAACCGCAGAGCTGGAGCTACTAACCAGACTAGCGGCGGGTGCGGATCGAGTTCGATGCCGGGGAAATAGCCGTAGCGCTGAAAATCGTCGCGCTCGAGATGATGGCGGACGCGCAGCCAGTAATCCACGGCCTGCAGCGGAAGATGGATGTCTTCGGAGGCTTTCAATTCGATCACGACGAGGCGCCGGTGCAGCGTGACGCCGAGAAGATCGATTACGCCGCGATCGGCGGCGGAGAATGCCGGCACCTGGGAATAGAAAAATCGCGGATCGAGTTGGGCTTCGAGCTGCGATGGATCGCGCTGGATTAGAGTTTCGATCCAGCGTTCCGGGGCGGCGCGATAGAACGGATGATTCCGCTCGTGAGCGAGAGGATTGCGATGGAGATCGAGTTGGCTCAGGAGTGCGTCGATCTTTGCCGCATGCAGAGGGCCGGGCTCGCGGCGTGCGTCACCTACGCCGATCGCTAGCTGTCCCTCGGCGAAGCGCGCGAATTCGAGGCCGCGAAAACGAAGCGCGACTTCCTTCGCGCCGGGCCGGACGGCGGCAGCGATATTTTCTGCGGCGCGATCGTTGGCGGCGCGCACGCTTTCGATCACGGCGCCGGCTGCTGTGAGCGCGCCTTCGATTTCGCGGCGCGGCGTGAGCCAACTCTCGAGATTACCGGTGTCGGCCAGATCCACCGGGCGGACGCGTCCGCCATCCTCGGTCAACTCAAAGATTTCGACGCGCGCGGAGGGTGCGAGCGCCCGCACTCGCTGGCGCGTTTCTCGCGCTGTGCCTTCCGGGAGAAACAGGCGAAGGCCTTCGATTGGGCGGCGCGTGGCGCGTTCGCGCGACCAATCTAGCCATAGCAGGCCGAACGTCAGCACTCCGCTGACTGTTGCGGCATCGCTCCCCGGCGGCGCTGCCAAAATTGCCGAGCCGCGGCGTCCTTCGGTCATCACGCCGCGAACATAAAGCCCGGAGAAAGAGTGCTCGAGATCGAGCGAGCCGGTGAGCGATTCGACGGTCGCATCAGGAAAATTTTCGGCGAGCGTGCGGGCGAAGCGTGACCGGAATGTCCCGACGCTTACGCGGCTTTGGCTGCGCGGGCCGTCGGTGCGGAGGAATTCGAGGCGCGACGGCCGATTGCGGCCGAAGCGGCGTACTTCGAAGATGATATTGCGCGGCGAATGTTCCAGGACGCGCAGGATGCGGCGGACCAGATTGCGCTCGTCGGACCAGAGGTGGATGAGCGAGTTCTTGCCATCGCATTTCAGTTCGTAGTGCAGATCGGAAAGTTCGGCTAGCCACTGGCCGTCTTCGTGGACTTCGACGCTGCCGGTGGAAACCATTTCGGCGAGGGTTTTCTCGATTTCCGGCCAGTCGGTTCGCGACGTTGGGGATTGTTGAGTTGCGGGGCGGGAGGACATTGGTTCGCTCAGAGATGGGGCCGGTAAGGCGCCTCAGGGCAAAAAGACCCTCCCCTATGAGGCGGCCTCATTTGGTCGAAAAATGGGTTCGAATTTTATTCGCTCTAATCGGGACAACTGTCCGAATAGAAACGGGCGTAAGTTGCACAAAACAAACGATGGGGGTTGTTTCTAATCGGGACATTTTGATGAGCCTCGCGGAGCACGATTTGGAGAGATTCGAGACGATCTTTCGGTGCGGTTTGCAGGGCCGATCGACGGCGAGCGTTGCGCCAGATTTCGAGTTTCCGAGTGGAATGCATTGAGATTTTTGGGCGCAGACATGACGATCGCATTGTTAGCACGGCGCGGAGGGGAACACAAAGGTACGGATTGCGGAAATGCGGATGAGGGGAGAAGAGATTTCAAATTTCAGATTTGAGATTTCAGAGACGGCGAAGAGGAGTCGATTTGAGGGCGGGAGTCCGCGGTCGGACGCGGTTTTTGTCAGCATCTCCGGTCGTCGGAAGGCGCAGTCCGCCTAGGCGGACGCCCCTACGAAACCTAATTGCGGAGATTTGGCCGGTTGAAAGAATAAATGATGGTGCTACTCGAGGCGCAGGCCGGTGATTTGGATTGTGGGGTATTGCTGATCCCATTCTGCTGGGACGTAATCTAGGGTGATTTGGAAATCGCGGCGGGCGCCGCCGGTGATTGGTTGCGCGTTTGGGCCTAGGAGGCGGCGCGTTTCGCGCAAGACCACCTGTTTGAAAGGGTCGTGGAATTCGAAATTCACTTCTATTTCGCGGATCGTGGCTACGCCGTCGTTCGAAATTGTTCCGGCGACGTAGGTGACTTGCTGGTTCAAGTAGTTTGAGGCTTGGGCCATCTGCGGTTCGAGAAAATGAATTCGCGCGGCGGCTGCTTGTTCTGCGGCGCCGAATGGCAACGGTTGCGCGGCGGGGGCCTTCGAGCGGGTCATGCGCGTCACCAGGATCAGGCCGGCAACGAGGACGAGAACCACGACGATACCGATGGCGAAGGCTACGGGGAATGCGCTTTTTTCTTCGCGTTCGAAATCTCCGGGCATTCGCGGAGTCCTTTGCGGGCTTCAGCGGCCGAAGGCGAGTCGCGCGATCAGTGGTTCCGGCAGTCCAAAGCGCGACATTCGCTCCTGCACGGCTGCGACGTTGTAGGGCACGCGCCAGAATTCTACCGAGTGGCTGCTCAGTTCGGCGATGGCGAAGCCGGCGCGCGGGTCGCCGTCGCGTGGCTGGCCGACTGAGCCGGGATTGAGGAGATAAGTCTTTCCGTCGGCGATGTCGATCTTGGCCGAGCCCACGCCGGGCGGGACCTTCAGGCGAACCACTTCTACGTTGGTTTCGTCGAGGATGAAGCCGCCTTGCAGGTGAGTGTGGCCGAAGAAAGTTACCGGCAGAGGAGCTTCGAGAAGGCCTTCGAGAGCCTGGGCTTGCGTGAAGACGTACTCGTCTTCGTCGCGCAGGGCGCCGTGGACGAGCGCCATTCCGTCGAGTTGAATCGGGCCGGTCGGGAGCTTCAGCAGGTAATCGAGATTTTCGGGGGTGAGTTTTTCGCGCGTCCAGTGAGCGACGGCGCGCGCGACGGGATTGAAATCGGCGGCGTCTTCGAGGCCGCTGCCGGCTTTATCGTGATTGCCGCGAATGGAGATGGCGTCGAGCGAGCGGATTTTGTCGACGACTGCATTGGGATCAGGGCCGTAGCCGACCACGTCGCCGAGACAAATGGCGCGATCCCATTTGCCTTCGACGGCCGCGAGCGCGGCTTCGAGGCCGGTCACGTTGGCGTGAATGTCACTGAGAATCAGATATCTCATTGCACCTGGCTCATTGGATGCCGGGTTGCGCATTATAGACGACACGCGGCGCAAATGCACTCTGCGAGCCGATTGAAAAGGGACTCAGTGCCGGGCTTCCGGTTCATCTAGGAGCTGCATGCCGCGTGGTGCCTACTGTGTAGGTTCTTTGGTTTTGTCGGAGATGCCTTTCTCTACTTTTACGGCTACCGGTGGATTGTTCTGCAGATAGGAATCACCGTACGGGAAGAAACCGAGAATGCGATTACATTCCTGCACTTTTTCGCTGCGCCCAGTTTGAAACCACTCGACGATCAGTCCAAAAGAGCCCTGTACTAAGCGTTGATACGCAGGGTTCTGTTCCTCCACTTTGAAACTAATCTGCGCGGTAACCCATTCACCCGGTTTGAGTGTCAGTATGCTGCCCGGAATCGCGGTGGATGAAAACAAGCTGCCGGACGTAGTCTTTAATTCAACGCTGCGGTTGGATTGGTCCACTAGCTTTATCTGAAACCGGCCGAGCTCCCACGTGCGATTGTTGGGTTCCTGCTTATCCCGAGCGGTACGAATGTCGGTGCTCCAAGGAATCTGGATGGACTCGCTGCCTAAATTTTGAAGCTTCACTGTTGCGTTGACGCCAGCGCCGAATATCAAGGTGGTGTCGCTAATTTTAGTCAGTTCGACGCTGATCTTTTTTGGTTCACGACCCCCCTGAACGGTGGTGCCATCGGCATATCCCACCGCCATGGACTTGCACCCGTTGGGAAGTTCGTTCTTTTCCTGATTCGCACTGGTGTCAGAGGTCGCGGCAGGCGGGTGAGTGAGGTCTGCTGAAGCAATCTCCTGTGCGTGGGCGGTGGTGGCGAATAGGAGCGTGCAGAGAGCGACTTGGAGAATTGTTGCTAGCCGTGCCATTTAGGCCTGCGCGTCACTTTATTCAAAATTCGAGGACTTGTAGTGCGTGAGTCGCTCAGACGAGCGCGGAAGCAAGCCGCCTGGCCTCGCGGCGAACGCAGAAAATCCAGACGCCAGAGATTAGTGCCCAAAAAACCGCACCATAGGAATAATAAACGTCTGAGGAATTCCGCACGGCCGCCGTCATCTCGGCGCCAAAAGTCATGGAACTTACGGCGAAGCAGATACAAAACAATGATAATTGACGCGCGCTCCGCCTCGCACTGTCACTGGTTGTGTATTTTGCAGTGGTCAGCCGCCGAATCGCGTGCTGAGTCCGCCAGACGGCAAGAATCGCGAACGCTCCGCAGACCAGCGCGCCGGAGAAATAGAGACTGTCAAATTGCCGGATGGTTCCTGCGAGGCACACACCGAATAGGAAGGCTGAAAACGCGGCGTAGAAGGCGTCGGCCGTCACCTTTCCCCACTTTTCGCTCACCGCTTCCGGATTCGCCGCCGGCATTATGACGTTATAGTACATCGCGGCTGGCGGAAATGACAGCTTTTGACGAGGATCGTCAGCGTATCAGCATGCAGTCGCCGTAGCTGTAGAAGCGGTAGTTTGCTGCGACGGCGTGGGCGTAGGCGCGGAGGATGTTTTCGCGACCGGCGAAGGCGGCTACCATTGCTAGCAGGCTGGAGCGCGGTAGGTGGAAGTTTGTTAGGAGTTGATCTACCACGCGGAATGGTTTGCCGGGGTAGAGGAAGATTTCGGCATCGGCGCGTCCGGGATTTAGGAGTGTGGTTGCTGCTTGGGCGCTGGCTGCGGTGTTACTTGCGATGCTTTTCTCGGCAGCGTCTTCTAGGGCGCGAACTGCTGTTGTGCCGATGGCTAGGATGGGCCGCTGCTCTTGCTTTGCGCGGACGATGGCTTGGGCGGTGGCTTCGGGGACTTCGTAGGCTTCCTTGTGGATGCGGTGTTCTTCGAGTTGTTCGGTGCGGATTGGCTCGAATGTGCCTAGGCCTACCTCCAGCGTGATTTCGGCGATTTCGATTTTGCGGGCGCGGAGCTGCTCGAGAATGGCGGGCGTGAAATGCAGGCCGGCGGTGGGGGCGGCTACGGCGCCGCTGCGGCTGGCGAAGATTGTTTGGTAGCGCTCGCGATCGGCGGGGTCGTCGCTGCGGCGGATGTAGGGCGGGAGCGGGACGTGGCCGAGGCGCTCGATTATTTGCGTGAGATCGCCCGACGAGTGTAGCCGCAGGCGGCGCAAGCCGAATTCGCCGCGCCATTCGACCTCGGCTTCGAGCTCGTCGGCTTCGCCGAATAGAATCTTTTCGCCGACGCCGATCTTGCGGCCGGGACGAACGAGAGCTTCCCACGTGTCATCGGCTAGCCGACGGAGGAGCAACACTTCGATCGGCGATTGCAGGAATTCGCGGCGGGCTTTGCCGGCGCTGGCTCGCGGGCCTGAGCGGACTCCGGCGCGGCGCCCGAGCAGACGGGCGGGGATCACGCGGGTGTTATTCACCACCAGCAATTCATCACCGCGTAGCAGGGCGGGGAATTCGCGGAAGTTGCGATCTTCCCAGGTCCCGGAGTGGCGATCGAGAATCAACATGCGGGAAGCGTCGCGCTCTTCGAGCGGCTGCTGCGCGATGCGCTCGGGCGGAAGCTGGTAATCGAGTTCGCTCAGTTGCATGCAGGTGACTTTCGCTTGCTTGGCGCACCGAACGGCGCCCAAACGCGCTGGAATTCTCCGGCAATCTGTGTTATCAGACGCACGCTGATCACATCGCCGGCCCGCCGAAACGTTGCGGGTCTGCTCCCCGTGATGGCGAGCTGTCCGTCATTGTAGCGAAGCACGCAGAGATTCGCTGGCGAGGTCGTCTCGAGTGGCGGAAAACCGCGTCGTCATAGGCCCGCGAGGTGTTGAGCGTCTTCGATCGGGCCATCTGTGGGTCTATCGAAGCGATGTGCGCGCGGCCGATGCCGAGCCCGGCGCGGTGGTGCGCGTGACGGACGAGCGCGGCCGGTTTCTTGGCCGGGCTTTCTATAGCGACCGCTCGCAAATCTCCATCCGTTTGGTCACCCATGATGATGTGGAAGTGGACCGCGCATTTCTGCGCGACCGGCTGCGCGCCGCTGCTGACTTCCGTAAACGTACCGTCGGCGATTCCGAAGTCTTCCGCCTGATTTACGGAGAGGCGGACCAAATTCCTTCTTTGGTGGTCGACCGCTACGGCGAGTACCTCGCTATGCAGAATCTTTGCCAGTCGGTGGACCGTTTCCAGCCATTGCTCGTTGATTTGCTGGTGGAGCTTTTCGAGCCGCGCGGAATTATCGAGCGCAACGATCCCAAGGTGCGGCTTCTTGAAGGGCTCGATCAGCGCGTGTCGGTCCTGCACGGCGAGGTGCCCGAGGAAGTGCGTGCGCATGAGGACGGATTGCTTTTCAGCTACGACCTGCACCACGGGCAAAAAACCGGCGGCTTCCTCGATCAGCGCGAGAATCATCAAGCGGCGGCAAATTTCGCGACCGGGGAAGTGCTCGATTGCTTTTGCTATCACGGAGGTTTTGCCCTGACAGTAGCGCCGAAGGCGGAGAGTGTCGAAGCCGTTGATCTATCGCCTGCGGCGGTGGCCGCGGCGCGGCGAAATCAGGAATTGAATCAAATCGGCAACGTCAGATTTCGGGAGGCCAATTCATTCGATTTGCTCAAGCAATTCGACGAGGAAGAGCGGCGCTTCGACATGGTGATTCTCGACCCGCCGGCTTTCGCCAAGAACCGCGATAGCATCCCGGCCGCGCATCGCGGCTACAAGGAAATCAACCTCCGAGCGATGAAGATCCTGAAACGTGGGGGCTGCCTGGTGACATGCTCCTGCTCGCACCATATCTCCGAAGCGCTGTTTCTCCAGATTGTGGCTGAGGCTGCGAATGATGCCCACCGGACGATCGTAGTCGTGGAGCGGCGGACGCAGTCGCGGGATCACCCCATTTTGCTGACCGTGCCCGAGACGCATTATCTCAAGTGCTTGATTCTGCGCGTTTTATAGCTTGGTAGAGGAGCGGAGCCGCTGATAATCGAGCGCTCGAAAAATATTTGACAATAATACGCTCATATATTATGCTTCATTTGCGCTTAGATAAGCGAAAACTTCTAGGAGGATACTGAAAATGAATTCTGTAATTCGCTGGGAACCTTTCCGCAACGTTAATAGCCTGCAGGAGCAGTTCAGCCGCTTGTTTGACACATCCTTCCCGGGCCGGAGCTCCGAGTCCGATCTGACGACTTGGGCCCCCGCCGTGGACATTCAGGAGACCGAAAACGAGTTGATGCTGAAAGCCGATCTGCCGGGCATCGAGGAGAAGGACATTGACGTGCGCATCGAGAACAACACGCTCACCATCCGCGGGGAGCGCAAGTTCGAGAAGCAGGTGAACGAGGACAATTACCTGCGCGTCGAGCGCTCCTATGGATCCTTCAGCCGCAGCTTCAGTCTGCCGAATACGATCAACACGGAGGCCATCAATGCCGAGTACAAGAACGGCGTGCTGACCGTGCAGATGCCGAAGCGGGCGGAATCGAAGCCGAAGCAGGTGAAGGTGAACGTGGAAGCCACGAACGGCGACAAGAAGTAAGTGCTGTTGCAAATGGGGCCGGGCTCTCGATAGGTGGCCCGGCCCCGTTTGTGTCTTCGGGCGCTGGAATTGAATCTATACTCTAGGCGAAGTGGAAAGACGCAACGCGAGGTTCCCTTATGCTCCGACTCGACAAATTAACCGTAAAGGCTCAGGAAGCGCTGCAAGCGGCGCAGGAAATGGGCGCGCGCTCGGGACAGCAGCAGATCGAGCCGCTGCATTTGCTGTGGGCGCTGGTGGCGCAGGGCGATGGGGTGGTGCCGCCGCTGCTGGCGAAGCTGGGCGTGGCGCCTGAGATTTTGGCGAAGGAAGTGGAACGGCAGGTGGAGCGACTGCCGAAGGTGTCGGCAGTCTCGCAACAGTATCTGAGCCAATCGCTGAACGATGTGGTGTCGCGAGCTTTCGATGAAGCTACGCGTTTTAAGGATGAGTATGTTTCGACCGAACATTTGCTACTGGCGCTCGCGTCGGGTGGAAAAGATTCCGCCGCTGAAATTCTGAACAAGAGCGGCGCGAGCCATGACGCGATTCTGCAGGCGCTCACGAGCGTGCGCGGCAGCCATCGCGTGACCAGCCAGAATCCGGAGGCGACTTACCGGGCGCTGGAGCAATATGCGCGCGATCTGACGGAATTGGCGCGGCGCGGCAAGCTTGATCCGGTGATTGGCCGCGATGAAGAGATTCGGCGCGTGATGCAGATTCTTGCGCGGCGCACGAAGAACAATCCGGTGCTCATCGGCGAGCCCGGCGTCGGCAAGACGGCGATCGTCGAAGGATTGGCGCAGCGAATTGTGGCGGGAGACGCGCCGGAAGTGCTGAAACCGAAGCGCATTGTGGCGCTCGATCTTGCGGCGCTAGTTGCCGGAGCGAAATACCGCGGCGAATTCGAAGATCGCCTGAAGGCTGTCTTGAAGGAAATTACGGACGCCGAAGGGCAAGTGATTCTCTTTATCGACGAGCTGCACACGCTGGTGGGCGCGGGAGCCGCGGAAGGCTCGATGGACGCTTCGAACATGCTTAAGCCGGCGCTCGCGCGGGGAGAGCTGCGTGCGATCGGCGCTACTACGATCAACGAATATCGTAAGTACATCGAGAAGGATCCTGCGCTTGAACGGCGGTTTCAGCCTGTTTTTGTCGGCGAACCTACCGTCGAAGATACGATTGCGATTCTGCGCGGCTTGAAAGAGCGCTACGAAGTGCATCACGGTGTGCGCATCAAGGATGCTGCGATCGTTGCTGCGGCGATGCTTTCAAATCGCTACATTGCCGACCGCTTCCTGCCGGACA
>DAITPO010000006.1:22668-47449 GCA_036833535.1 Candidatus Acidiferrales bacterium
GTTGCTGCGGCGATGCTTTCAAATCGCTACATTGCCGACCGCTTCCTGCCGGACAAGGCGATTGACCTGGTGGATGAGGCCGCGGCCGGACTGCGCATGGAAATCGATTCCATGCCGACCGAGATTGACGAACTCGAGCGGCGCATCATGCAGCTTGAAATCGAGCGGCAGGCGTTGCGCAAAGAGTCCGACGCACATTCGCGTGAGCGGCTTGGCCAGATTGAAAAAGAATTGTCGACGCTGAAGGAGAAATCGAATGCGCTTAAGGCGCGCTGGCAGGGCGAAAAGGAAGCCATTCAGGGTATTCGCAAGCTGAAGGAAGAAATCGAGCAGCTCAAGGCGGAAGAGCAGCGCCTCGAGCGCAGCGGCGATCTTGCCAAGGTGGCTGAGATTCGCTACGGCAAGCTTTCTGCGGCTGAGAAGCGGCTGCAGGCGGCGCACGACAAACTGGCGTCGCTGCAAAAAGACCATCCGATGCTGAAGGAAGAAGTCGGCGAGGAGGAGATCGCGCGGGTTGTGAGCAAATGGACCGGGATTCCCGCGGGCCGGCTGCTCGAAGGCGAAGTTCACAAGCTCGTGCACATGGAAGAACGGCTGCGGATGCGCGTGGTGGGGCAGGACGATGCGCTCACGCATGTGGCCAACGCGATTCGCCGCAGCCGCTCGGGTCTTTCCGATCCGAAGCGGCCGATTGGCTCATTTATTTTCATGGGCCCGACCGGCGTCGGCAAAACTGAGCTGGCGCGCGCGCTCGCGGAATTCCTATTCGACGACGAGCAGGCTCTGGTGCGTCTCGATATGTCCGAGTACATGGAGAAACATTCGGTGGCGCGGATGATCGGCGCGCCGCCGGGCTATGTGGGGTACGAAGAAGGCGGGCAACTGACGGAGCAGGTGCGTCGGCGGCCGTATGCCGTCATTCTCCTTGATGAAATCGAGAAAGCGCATCCGGACGTTTTCAACGTGCTGCTGCAAATTCTCGAAGACGGCCGTCTGACCGACGGCAAGGGCCGAACTGTCGATTTCCGCAACGCGGTGATCATCATGACGTCGAACGTCGGCTCGGCTTCGATCTTCGAGCTCTCGGAGAAGGATCCGAAACGCGCGCGCGAGGAAGCGCTGGAGGCGTTGCGCGCCATCTTCCGGCCCGAATTCCTGAATCGCGTGGACGACATCATTCTGTTCCATCCGTTGGGGAAGAAAGAGATCGAACGAATTATCGCGATTCAGCTCGCGCACGTCACGGCCTTGCTCGCGGAGCGGAAGATCACGCTCAAGCTTTCGAAGTCCGCGCGCGAGTTGCTGCTGCGCGAAGGCTACGATCCGGTTTATGGTGCGCGGCCTTTGAAGCGGGCGATACAGCGCTTGATTCAGGATCCGTTGGCGCTGCAGATTCTCGACGCGAAGGTGCGGCCGGGCGATGAAGTGTTGGTGGAGGCGGATTCGAGCGGCGAGGCGATGGCGTTTACGCGTGAAACTGCGAAGGTTGGGGCGGCGTAATACTAGTGTGGCAGGGAAGCGGGCTCGTTTTCGAGATGAGCCGTAAGATGCCGGGCTAAAAGCCCGGCGCTACAAAAGGCAACTGCGGGAAAAGGCCGGAACCATATGAATACGTTTAAGACTACATTTTTGCTTACGGCGCTTACTTTGCTGCTGCTTGCGTTCGGGCAGGTGTTTGGCGGGCGGCAAGGGTTGACCTTGGCACTGGTCGTTGCTGTGGTGATGAACGGCGTCGCATATTTTTTCTCGGACAAGATTGCGCTGGCGTCTGCGGGCGCGAAGCCGATTAGCCGCGAGGAATCGCCACGGTTGTACGCGGTGATGGAGCGGCTTGCCGGCAAGGCCAACATTCCCGTGCCCAAGCTTTATCTGATTCCCGAAGCGGCGCCGAACGCGTTTGCTACGGGCCGCAATCCGCATCACGCTTCGGTGGCCGTCACGCAGGGTTTGATGCAATTGATGGATGACGAGGAACTTGAAGGCGTGATTGCCCACGAGCTTTCGCATGTGCGCAATTACGACATACTGACTTCTTCGATAGCGGCCACGCTGGCCGGCGCGATCATGTATCTCGGGCAGATTGGACGATTCGGAATGATCTTCGGGGGGTTCGGAGGGCGCGGCGACGACCGGCGGGGCGGGGGTCTTGCCGCGCTGCTGATGATTATCGTTGCGCCGATCGCCGCCATGCTGCTGCAACTCGGCATCTCCCGCTCGCGCGAATATCAGGCGGACGCTTCGGGGGCGCAGATGGTCGGCTATGCAGATGGGCTGATCCGCGCGCTGCAAAAGCTTGGCGCGTATAACCAGCGCATCCCGATGGATGTCTCGCCGACGACTTCGTCGCTCTTTATCGTCGCGCCGTTCAGCCCCGGGCAAATGCTCTCGGGGCTGTTCAGTACGCATCCGCCACTCGCCGAGCGCATCGCGGCGCTGAAGAACATGACCATCACGCGCACCTAGTGGCCGCGCGTGCATTCAATCGCGCGCCGACGACGGCGGGGGCTGGTCGCGTCCTACAGGGCTTCCCCTGGGGCTTCCAGGGTCTCCACGAAGAAACTATTGCGGGCACGTAAAGATTGCACAGCCAAACGCCAATGAGGCAAAGTTTCAAGTCGAGGAATGTTGTATAAGACTTTGTTTTTCAATAACTTACAACAGGATCGGCGGCACGGTGAGTTTGGCTTTATGCGTGCCCTAATCCAGTCCGCAAGGGAATTACCGGAGGAGATAAAGACATGAGCGAGGATCTGAACCTCAACCAGCACCAAACGACAGAAGGCACCACGCCGCGCTGGGTGGGTTTGGCCGTTGTCATCCTAGGGATTATTTCCATCGTTTCACTCGGAATCGGTTGGAGCGCGTCATCGCACTCCCACGATTTGGCCCAGACTCTAGGCGCGCAGTTGCAGACCGCCAAGCAGAATGAAGATGTGTTGAGCCAGCGCCTGGCCAAGACCGAAGAGACCAACGCCCAGGTCGAGGGCGAACTCAGCGTTGTGACCGACAAGCTGAAGCTCACGCAGCAGGACGTAGGCCGCGCCCGCGCGCAGGCCAAGAAGATCCAGGATCAAGACGCCAAGGATCTTTCTGAAATGCAGAATTCGGTGAATGGCCAGCTCGCTACGAAGGCCAGCGTCGATGACCTGAATAAGGTCAGCGGCGATGTCGGCGGCGTGAAGACTGACCTCGAGACCACCAAGAACAATCTGCAAATGACTCGCGGCGAATTCGGCACCTTGATCGCCCGCAACCATGACGACATCGAGACTCTCCGCCGCCTTGGCGAGCGTGATTATTACGAGTTCACGATCGACAAGAAGGGCACACGCGAGAAGGTCGGAGACGTGATGGTCGAGCTGAAGGGCACCAATCCGAAGAAGAACCTTTACTCGGTCGTTCTCTATGCCGACGACAAGCGCTATGAGAAGAAGAATCGCTCGACTAACGAGCCGATGTACTTCTTCGAAGGCGGATCACGGAAGCCGGTCGAGTTCGTCGTGAATTCGGTTACTGCGACGAAGATTGCCGGTTACTTGAGCGTTCCGAAGTCCGTACCCGCGACGGCGACGAACAACTCGTCCGGCAACTAAAAGTTCACCCTGATAGGAAGACCTGACACAACCCAAGACGGAAAAGGGCGGCCGGTGAAGCGGCCGCCCTTTTTTATTTTTGTAGTGCCGGCGTCTCTGCCGGCATCTTGCGAGCGCGATTTTCCGCGAAGATTCGTAGTTGCGCGCGGCGCTAAATTAATTCACTGGGTGGTCCGCGCGTGAGAGTTGCCCGTGGCGGGACTTGTAATCGTCGGATGCCGGCCCCTCGCGGTTCGGGGTAAACAGGGACGCCCGCGCTACCAAGACCGCTACGCGGACTTCGTCAGAAATCGCAGCTTGCGGGTCAGGAATTCTTTGGCCAGGGCTGGCAGCTCATCGTGCTTCAGCTTGCCTTGTTCGTACAGCTTGACCTTTGCCTTGGCGGCTTTGCGGCGGCGATGCTGCCTTTTCCAGGCCATGAAGTTCTTCTCGTTTGCCATGTACTGCCTCCTCGAAAGTGAAGTCTAAATTGTAACGAACCGACACAAAGACGCAAGCCTTGGCTGTTTTTCGGGCTGCCAATTCGAGTAGGATGTCCGGTCATGATTTCGCAAGTCGTTCACGCGCATCGCATCCTCACGCCGCATGAGGAACTGCATGATCGCGTCATCCTCATTCAGGACGACCGCATCACCGCGATCGGGCACCGCGACGAGATTCAGGTGCCCGCCGATGCGCGGGATATCGTGGCGCGCGATACGATCGTTGTCCCTGGGTTCGTGGATATTCATATTCATGGCGCGGCCGCACGCGACGTGATGGACAGCGCGCCGGATGCGCTTGCGACGATCGCACAGCGTGTGGCGCGCCGTGGCACAACCTCGCTGGTGGCGACAACAGTCTCGGCGCCACCGGAGGAAACGTGCCGCAGCGCAGCGGGCATAGCGGCCTTTATCGCCAGTTCCAAAAATCGGCCATCGCCGCAGTTTCCGCAGGCTGAGGTCCTGGGTATCCATTTCGAAGGCCCATTCATCAGCGCTGCGCGGCGCGGCGTGCATCCGGAATCGGCGCTGGCGGCGCCTTCGGTTCCGCTGCTCGAGAGATTTCTCGCGGCCGCAGCGGGTACCGCGCGGATTCTGACGCTGGCGCCCGAGCTGCCCGGTGCGTTGGAACTGATTGATCGAGCGCTGAAAGACAATCTCGTCGTCGCGCTCGGCCACACCGACGCGACCTACGACGAAGCGCACGCGGCCATCGAACGCGGCGCGCGGCATGCCGTGCACGTCTTTAACGCCATGCGCCCCTTCTCCCATCGTGACACCGGCGTTATCGGCGCGGTTCTCACGCACCCCGACGTAACTGCAGAAATCATCGCCGACGGTATCCACGTCGATTCTCCGGCTGTCGAAATTCTGCTGGCCAGCAAGGGAGCGGATCGCGTGATCCTGGTCAGCGATGGCATCTCCGCAACCGGAATGCCCGATGGCGACTATCGGCTCGGTTCCATTGATGTCCACGTAAGTAAAGGCGTGGCGCGAAATGACGAAGGTAGACTCGCCGGCAGTACATTGACTCTCGACCGTGCGGTACGCAACATGGTGGAACTTAATGTGTCTCTGATCGACGCGGTGCGCATGGCGACTTTATGCCCGGCGCGCCGCCTGGGTCTGGCGGGCAAAAAAGGTGTAATTGCGGTTGGCGCCGACGCCGACATGGTATTTCTGCATCAGGATCTGACGGTCGCCGGAGTGATGACCCGAGGCGTCGGACCCGAGTAGAGGACTGGTAGCGCCAGACTCTGTGCGCCCGCTGAAGTACGGGCCGTCAAGATTTCTGCAGATTTTTCAATTCTTCGGCAAGCCGTTCTCGATCGTAGGGACTGCAAGAGAAGTAGCGTCCATCCAGCTCGAAAGTTGGCACCTTTCTCCGGCCGTCATTGACGCGGAGGACCAACTCTTCCGCTTCCTCGGATTCGTCCACGTCGATCTCTTCATGTGCGAAGCCGTGCTGATCGAGGAATCTGAGCGCCTTGCGGCAATCGGGGCACCAGGAGGTAACATAAACTTTGATCTTCGCCATCGTTTCCGGTTTCTCGCTCATTATGATGCGGTCGCCCAGGCCGCCGCACTCGCCGAAATTCGTGCACCAATGATTCTAGTCTCTCACAGTTCTTTCATCGAGCTGTAACGCGATTGTAATTTCGTTTCCCGGTCGAATTGCGGATAATCCGCGGTCATGAATACGCCACGGCTTTCTCTTACGCGCAGTGACGCGGTGTCGGGAGGACCTCAAATCCTGCATCTGATTGGGCCGCTGGTGATGGCGACCACCGCGGATTTCCAGCAATGGATGCGTTCAGAGCCTGCGCAGACGGTGGTCCTCGATTTCGCCGAGGTTCCCTACATCGATTCCGCGGGGCTGGGGGCGGTGATTTCCGTTTTCCTGCACTTCAAGCAGGCGGGCAGGAAGATCGCCCTCTCAAGCATGAACGAAAAGTGCCGCGCGCTGATGAAAATGACCAACGTCGAGCACTTATTCCAGACATTCGACTCGGTAGACAACGCGCGCAAAGCCCTGGCGTAGGTGGCAGGATGTAGCTCAGGTCTTCAGACCTGAGGCTTTTGGTTCTTTACGGCGCGCCGCAATTCCTAAAAATTCGGTTTCATTCCATCACGTAGCCGAATTTCGCCAGGCGCTTTCCCTGCTCCTCATAATCCTCGGGCGACATATCGCGCGTGCCGTTGGCGTCATTCCAGCGATTATAGAAATTGAAGAGCGAGCAGACGGTGATCGCGTCGTAGAGCGCCTCATCGGACCAGCCCGCGCGCTTCACTTCTTCGATATCGGCGAGCCGGATTTCGTGCGCGCGCCCATTCGCCTTCTCGATGACCGCGAAGAGCACCTTCTCCGCATCCGTAATCGGGGCCGTGCGGAAATCGCGAACTACCGCCTTCACTTTTTCTTTATCGCCCAGCAGTTCCCCCGCGACCGCGGAGTGAGCGCCTGTTCAAAACGGGCAATGATTGCGCGCCGAAGTGAACGCGGCGATCAACTCGCGCATACCGGGAGAAAGCGGCGAAGGCCCGCGCATCACTTCCTGGGTGAAGCGTGAAAGATGATCGGTCGCTTTCGACTTGTAAGCGAAGAGATAGAGAATCTGCGGGACCGTCGCGCCCATGCCGCGCATCATTTCGATCATCTTCGCGCGCGGCCCGTCGGACTTCTCCTGCACGTCGCGCAGAAACAGCGGTTCCATCGAGCATACCTCCGGAAAATTGGCGGGCATTATCCCACAACGCGCAATTCGAAGGTCTAGTGCAAAACAACTAGGGCGTCGGTAGCACAGGCACTCCTGCCTGTGTCCGTTCGCAGAATATAAACGCAGGACTGCCGAACTAAGCGGCGATCAAGAGCTTTTCACGGCAGGAATGAATTTCAACGCCGCGGCATTCATGCAATAGCGCAATCCTGTCGGCTGCGGGCCATCATCAAAAACATGCCCCAGATGCGCATCGCAAAGCCGGCAGGTCACTTCGGTGCGCACCATCATGTAACTCGAATCCGAGCGCTCGACAATATTCTCCTTCGCAATCGGCGCCCAGAAACTCGGCCATCCGGTGCCCGAATCAAATTTCGTCTCCGAGCTGTAAAGCGCATTCGCGCAGCAAACGCAGCGGTAAAGCCCATTGTCGTGGCGGTCGTAGCCTTGCCCGGTGAAGGCCATCTCGGTGTCGCCGTTCCGCGTGATGTCGAACTGATTCGGCGTCAGCAGTTTCTTCCACTCGGCATCGGTCTTCACAATCTTAGGTGTGGTAACAGTCTCAATCCGCTCGCCCGCATCGCTGAATTTAACGATGGTCACCAGCGCAGGCTTACCGCTGGCATCGGCGGGAGTCGGCGGCGAACTTACCGGCCCCGGACCTGGCCCCAACCCAAGCCAATTGCCGTGGCGCCAAGCAATCGCGCCAATCACGCCGAACGCGGCCGCGCCAAAAATAAAATCTCTTCGAATCATCGACGCGCACCATCCCCTTATCAATGAGATGCCCAAGCGCCAAGAATGTTACGGCTACGGCTGCGCGGCGAACGAGCCATCGGGAGCAACGTAGCCGAACGCCATGCGCGGCGTGTTGAACGCAAATCCTGGCGTGCCGTTCTTGTCGAGTAGAATTAAGCCACCGGTGCCGCGGCCGCGTTGATGGAGGACTCGCGCGGCAGACTTCGCGGCGGCATCCGGCGCTTGGCCGGCGCGCAGCAACTCGACCGCGGTTTTCGCCATGACCACGCGCATGATTGCTTCGCCCAGCCCCGTACACGAAACGCCGCCCGCTTCTGCATCGCAATAGCAGCCGCAACCAATCAGCGGTGAATCTCCAACGCGGCCCGCGTGTTTGCAGCACGTGCCGCCCGTCGAAGTTCCGGCGATGAGAAGGCCTTGCGCATCCATGGCCACCGCGCCGACGGTTCCCATGGCATGATCCACGTGATGCTCCGCGGCGTGACGATCTTCGCGGCAGCGGCGCCAGGCCATGCGCTCGCGATCGAGCACCAGCTCCTCGGGATCGCAGAGCGGCAAGCCCTGCTCTCGCGCAAACTGCTCGGCGCCCGCCGCGACGAGCATCATGTGCTCGCTCGATTCCATCACTTTGCGCGCCAGGCGAATCGGATTGCGAATTCGTTGCACTCCGGCAACTGCTCCGGCCTTCAGCGTCGCCCCGTCCATCACGATCGCATCCAGCTCGACACGGCCATCGAGATTCAGATGCGATCCGATGCCCGCGTCGAACGTGGGATCGTCTTCGAGCACGATGATCGCGGCCTCAACCGCGTCAAGCGCCGCTCCTCCGCGCGCGAGCACGCTCCAACCCGCTTCGAGAGCGCGGCGGCAACCCTCGCGGCAGTCTTCGACCGCACTGTCAGGGATATTCCACGCGCCGCCGTGAACGATGAGAGCTGGTTTCAAGAAGGATTCGGCGAGCCCACTACTCGCCCGCAAACAGAAGAAGCGTGAGGCTGACTGCGATCATCACCGGGCCGGCAAGCGCCAGGCCGATGCCGAGCACCATCGGCAGCCTCCGCTGATGCTTGATCGGCTCGACTTTAGGCTCGAGAGGCCGCACACGTGAGCCGGGGGCACGCAATTTCGAGCGAAACATTTTCATGTCGGATGTGAACCAAAAAGCGACTTCACGCCGCGATTGCCACAGCAAATCGAGCCCGGCGAGGAATACGAGGATGCCGATGAGGCCAAGAAGACGGGCCATGCCGTTAGCCTCCGCGATGCGCCGTGCGGCTGAGCAATGCCGGAGCGTCGTGCAAATCACGCGCGGACGCCGGAGCTTCCCGCTGCGCCTTGGCTTGCGCGAGCGCCGCTTCGTCCGCGCCCGGCTCTTTCTTGGTGCGCTGCCAGGTGTAAATAATCCGATGAATCACGGTGATGTTCGGCCCGATCGCCAGCAGCCACAGTGCCAGCGGCATGCGATTTGATAGCGCGGCGATGATCATGAGCACGATGCGTTCCGGCCGCTCCCAGAAACCAACTTCGCAGCGGCCGATCAGCGATTCCGCGCGCGCACGGGAATAGCTGACCATCACCCCGCCAGCCATCGCCACGCCCACCAGAACGGCGTAAAGAAAACGGTTCACCTGCGCGTAATAAACCAGCAGCCCGAGAAAAAGAATCAGATCGGAGTAGCGGTCGAGAATCGAATCGAGGAATCCGCCGAAAACGGTGACGCGCCCCTGCTTCCGCGCCACCGGGCCATCCACTACATCAAAAAATCCCGCGGCGATCATCACTCCGCCCGCCGCCGCGAATCGCCCGGCCGCAAATAAAATCCCCGCCCACAGATTCAGGATCAGGCTGTACCAGGTGAGAACGTTTGGCGGGACACCGGTGGATGCAATGCCAGCAGCGGCTCGGTCACGGAGCCATTCGAACGGGCGCGCGATGCGTCGCGTCAGCATCGGCCTCCGCTTCTATTCTTCGTCATAAATGGTCTGCAGGCGCACAACTTCAAATTCCTTGGTCCCTGCCGGAGTGATCACTTTGACTTCGTCGCCCACTTTCTTTCCGAGTAATGCCCGGCCAATCGGCGAAGTAGTGGATATCAATCCTTTGGATGCGTCAGCTTCTTCCGTAGTTACGAGCTTATACTCCACCTCTTCGGACTTCTTCAAGTCTAGTACCCAAACGGTTGAGCCGTAAGCGGCACGGTCTTTCGGCAGACTGCTTAGATTGAGCATGGCGATATCGGCCATGCGCTGATGCAATTGCCCGAGGCGCGCCGAGACGTAGGATTGCCGCTCCTTGGCGTACTTATATTCTGCATTTTCAGAGAGATCGCCGTGGGCGCGGGCGGTCATGATCTCTTTGGGGAGCTCGCTGTGCAGCTCGTGTTCCAGCTTCTTGATCTCGTCTTGCAGCTTTTTTCTGATCTTGTCGGCCAGATCTGGCATTGTTTTTCGCGCCCGCCGCGGCTGGTTTCGTATCGCTAATCGCTTCAATTCTATTGAAGTATAGAGGATTTACGCACAAGCCTGCAAACGTTGGTCTCAAGAGGCGCCTGTTACGCGTCCTGCAATGCGCAGGTTCGATCAATCCTCGCTGGTTGGCTTGCTCTTCGGATCTTGCCCCAACTGGAGCTTCCAGAGGATCTGTCGCAGGATGCCGAGCCAGATTACGGCGTCGCGGGCTGGGAGATTGAGCCGGCGGACGAGGCGGCGAATGCGCTGCTCGGCGTCGGCCACGCGGCGGCGGCCGAGATAGCCGCTGGTGCGCAACGCCTCGAGCAGCATCGCGGTGATGCGGTCGATTTCGAGCGCGGCTGCCAGCGGCACTTTTTCGGATCGCCGAGCGGCTTTTGAGTCGCGGATCAATTCATAGAGGCAGACGGCCACGGACTGCCCGAGATTCATGGAGATATTTTCTTCGCGAGTGGGGATGCGCAGTAGCCAGTGGCAGTGGCTCAAATCCTCGTTCGATAAGCCGAATTTTTCCGAGCCGAAGAGGAGGGCGACGCGGCTCGAGGCCATGCGCTTGCGGATCAATCGGGCGCCTTCTTCGAGGCGTCGCAACGGATGCTGCAATTCCCGGTGGCGCACCGCGGTCGTGCCGACCACGAGCGTGCAATCGCGCACAGCCTCGGCGACGCTCGAGTACTGCTCGGTATTCGCCAGCACCGCCGTAGCGCCGACTGCGGAGCGCGCCTCGCGATACGCCGGCTCATAGGGATTCACCACGCGCAGATGACGGAAACCGAAATTGCTCATCGCGCGCGCAGCCGCGCCGATATTGAGAGGATTCCGCGTCGAGACCAGCACAACGCGTAAACGGTCGAGTTCAGCGATGGTAGGCAAGCCCGCCTATTCTAAGGCAAGCTCGCATCGGGATTCTGCGGGATTGCAGCGGGTTTGGTAGCGCCGGCGTCCCCGCCGGCATCCGACGAGCACCATCACGCCACGGGTAAAAGTCACCCGCGGACCACACAGCCCAACAACGCTACGCTATGGCAGCCCCAGGCGGCAACTCATGCAGCCAAGTATCGAGGATATCCAACTGTTCCTTCGCCGGATCCATGAAGACTACGCCCATTCCGATGCGCTCGTGAACGTAGATAATCTTGCCCTTCGCCACAAACGTGCCCTGGTCGTTGGATATGCGCAGGTTGAGCACATCGCCGACCGGCAGCGCGTTCATGATGTCCACGTAACACCCTTTGCGGCTGATTTCGGTGACGCGCCCGGAAAGGCGAGTGGCGTTGGCCGCATCGGTCAGTTCCGTCGAGGCGATAAAAGAGTAGCGCGGCACCATGCGCTTGGCGCGGCAGGTCGCCGATACGTCACTTGCTGAAATCGGTGAGTTTCCCAAGGTCATGCACCCCTTGAGAAAGATTGGCACGGTCATTGGGTGACTCGCCAGCGCCGGGAGCGCGGTTGGTGCGAAAAGAGAACCCCCTCGATCGCTTCATCGAGAAGGGGATTCGAGGCGCTGCGTTGTCCACATCCGCTTAGGCCGTTGCGGTATATTGGGGCGTGATATGCCGGTAATCATCTCCATGCTGCGCGCGGTGAACGTCGCGGGCCACAACGTGATCAAGATGGACGCGCTGCGAGTGCTCTATCAATCGCTGAAACTTCGAGACGCGCAAACCTACGTGCAAAGCGGCAACGTCGTCTTCAGAACTGAAGAACGAGATCTCGCGCTACTTACGAAGCGCATACAGAAGGGAATCGAGCGAACGTTTGGATGCCGCCCCGATGTGATTCTCCGCACCACCGCCGAACTGAGAGACGTAATCGCGCGAAATCCGTTCGCCAAGCGCCGCGGCATCGAGCCGAATAAACTGCTCGTCACTTTCCTCGCGGCCGATCCCAGTCCTGAAGCCCGAGGCCAGGCCTTAAAAATCAAATGCGATCCGGAGGAATTGCACATCAACGGCCGCGAACTCTATATCTATTTTCCCAACGGCATGGGGCGCACGAAACTGTCAGGTGCAGTCCTTGAAAGAGCGCTGAAGATTCCCGGGACCGGCAGAAACTGGAATAGCGTCATGAAGCTACTAGAAATGGCAGAAAAGCTGGAAGC
This sequence comes from Candidatus Acidiferrales bacterium, assembly GCA_036833535.1. GTDB lineage: Bacteria > Acidobacteriota > Terriglobia > Acidiferrales > UBA7541 > Palsa-147. The sequence goes on from DAITPO010000006.1 coordinate 34,789, forward strand.
CGCTGAGTAGCCGCTCTTTCGTAGCGTCGGCGTCCCCGCCGGCATCTTACGAGCAACACAGTCGGCGGGACGAGTGATTAACCACGGCGCTTGACGTGAGATGGATCGGCCTGGGTTGTCCGCGCGTGTGCGTCGCCCATGGTCGGTTGGTCGTCGTCGGATGCCGGCGGGGACGCCGGCGCTACCCACGGAAATCGCTAATTGGTCTTGCAGAGAATGGTGCCCTGCGGATCGATAACCAGCTTCGACGGCCGGAAGTGGCTCGTAAGACGGAATGAAGTCTGCGGACCCGTCGCCACGACCGTTCCGATCAGCACGGGCTTGCCGCCCGGCGCTACGCCATATACCGGCACGGATGCTATGAAATAATCCGGCACATTGTCCTGCTTCAGCTTGCCACTCACCGCGAATTCCTGCCCGCGCGCGCGCGCCTGGAACTCCACGCTGTAGCGGGGTATTCCGGTCTGGCGAACCCATTCATCAAAAAACCAATCGAGCTTCTTGTTTCCTTCGACGTCCATTCCCGGCGTCATTTGCTTTTCGGCGGCGCGCTGCAAATCTGCTGCGTCAACGGCATGAAAGCGATGCTCGGTGAGAACGGATCGCAGCATGGCCTCAAATCGCGCGTCCGGAGCTTTCGCCGCCGGGTCGCGCAGCATTTCCCGCAGCATGTGAATCACCCAAGTTCCCTTGCCGTAGATGATTCGCTCGTACGCCTCCGGCGCTTTCGCGGCACGCAGGCGGTAGCCCAACGTCAATGGCCCGGCATCATCCACGATTTCGCCGGAGTTCGGCACGGCTTCGATTAGCTGCGCCCGGTAGCGCCCCAGCCAAGTGGTCAGCACATGCGCCGCTGGCTTGCGGCTGTCCGCGTACATCAGCGAGAGATAATTCGCCATCGCCTCCTGGATCCAAGTATCGCGATAGCCCGCCGTGCCCACCACATTTCCCCACCATTGATGCGCGATCTCGTGAAAGGGCAGAAGCTGCGCTAGTTCATCGCGTTCGCCCTTCTTCAGTCCGGCTTCTTCCTGCGTTTCGCGCGGCAGATACGCGAGCGTCGATAAATAAATCAATCCGGGCCAGCCCTGCCCGAAGCTTCCCGGAATCGGAGATACAGCCAGATGATCGAAGGGAAACGGCCCGTTGATGCCTTCGAAGAAATGGATGGAATCGAGAATCCTCCCGCCGAGCTGCTTCAAAACGCCCGCCGGATTGGGAGGGGCAGCGCCCTCGGAGAAAGAGGCCATCGGCGGCGGTTCCGGGAGTCCGGAGTCTGGCTGGTGAAGGTTTGGAACGAAGTTGGGCGAGCGTTCCCGAAGCCGCGAGAGAATGGCGTCTTCAATCTGGCGATTGGCATAAACCTCGACAGTTGCGTTTCCCGTTCCCGCCACTTGTTTCTCGTACTCACCGAGATTGAATCCGGCAATGGCGATCGGCGACGAACTCATCCAATGTCCGCTGCGGCGGCCAGCATCGTCTCGCAGATCACTCGGCGTGCCCGTAGCGACCAGTGTCAGGCGTCGCGGCCAGTGAAAGGTCATGTCGAACGCCGTGAAATGCCCCAAGCCCAGAACATGGGGATACCAGCTTCCGCGGTCGCCGACGAAATAAACTCCATTCCCAGAGTCACCGATCACGCTACCGTGATAGCGGATTTCCAGCCGCAATTCCTCACCGAGCTTCATGGGCTGCGAGAGGACGATATAGACGAGGTCGTTTCCGCGCAGTTCGAGTTCTTCGCGGCTCAAGTCTTCGTTATGGAAGTAAACCAGCGGCGCGCCGCCTTCGAGCGTGACGCTCTCGACGTTCAGCAATCGCGAAAGCTCGACGCCGAACACCCGGTCGCCGTCGTGCGCGGCCTTCAAGTGCAAGTGAGCGTCGCCCGCAAGCGCGAGATCATCCCCGATCGAGGTATCGAGGCGATAATCCACGGGCAGCATGTTCTCTCCCGCCGGCGGAGCGTCGGGCGCGGCAAACGACGCCCACACTTCATATTTCGGGCCGCCAGGCGCGTTGCGTACCGCGCCGATCAGCACGGGCTCATCGCGCCGGCGATCCACCAGCACATCGAATGGGCCGGCTTGAGCACCCGCAAGCGCCGCAGAGAAATAGGGCTGCGGATCGCTTGAGAGAAAATCCATCATAATTCGCAACGAGTGGGAGGAATTCAGATTGCCGACTGTATTGATCCATTCCTCCGCGAAATCGCTATCGGGCGCGGGTTTCACGCCGGCAGATTCGAAGCGGCGGAGAAGTTCGGCGGCCGTGTCGTCGGTGAAACGGAAATAGGCGCGCGAGAATGCCTGATCGAGCAGCGGCACACCTACGAAATTGACGAGCGAGCGCCTCTCGGCCGCGTCTCGCGGCGTGGCGATGATGTGCGCGCGCCCTGTAAAAACTGCGCCGGTCACCTTGCCGTTGAGCGGGGTGAGAAATGCAAGCTTGCCCTCGATCAGCGTGATATCGAGCGCACTTCGGCGCAGGGCGAGATCGCGGACCGCGAATACATGCTCGCCGTCGGGCCGCAGTTCGTTGAGCGCCTGATACAGCGCGCGGGGATCATCCGGAGACTTCGCTGCCGGCAAGTTCTGGCGCGGATCGCCATGCTCGAGGCTCGCGATCGGGGCTGCGCGCGATACGTCGAAGGGAGCGGGCAAGGCTCCGCCGAGCGACGCCGACACCAATCCCAAAGCCAGCAAACCGCGAACCCCACTCCTCATGCATTCGACTGTAACAAGTAGGGCATTGAGGCGGCAAGCCGATGCGGGCGCGGCGCCGAGGCTTTGCTAGAATTTTTGTGTGCGACGCGTGGCGCCAATTGCGTTTCTCCTCCTGCTGGCGGTATCTTCGGCCGCGGCGGATACGATTATCCTCAAGAACGGCCGCCACATCATCGCTTCAAACGTCACGGAAACCAGCGACCGCGTCAGCTACGAAACTCCCGCCGGGACTCTCAGCCTGCCGCGCTCGATCGTCGATCGCATCGTTCGCGACGATCTTTCGCCTTCCGGCTTCGGCCGGTCGGAAGCCCCGCCCGTAAGCGCCCCGCGGCTTGATCTCAGCGAAGGCTTTGCGGAAATCGCCGACCGCGTCGTGCGCAATGGCTCGATTGACACTGCCTTGCTCGCAAGTCTTGAGAACGAAGCGCGCGGACGAAGCCCCGAAGCCATCGGCAAAGTGGCCGCGGCGCATCATGCCGCCGCGCAATTCCTGGTCGCGAAAGGGCAACTCGATGCCGCGGCCAATCAATACAAGCGCGCGCTGATTTTCGCGCCCGATAGCGTGCCGCTGCTGCTGAATCTCGCCGTCCTCGATCTGCGCCAGAGTCAGTACACTGCGGCGATGGATCCGCTCGAGCGCGCCCGTCGCCTCGAACCCGATTCCGCCGATGTCGCCAAGCTCATGGGCTGGGCCGATTCCGGAGCGAACAAGCTCGACCAAGCCGTCGAGGAATGGAAGCGCGCCCTGAAGCTGCGCCCCGATCCTGAAGTTGCCAGCGCGCTCGCCAAAGCCCAGCAGGATCGCGACGAAGAAGCCAGCTATCGCGAAGGCGAGACCGCGCATTTCTCAGTCAAATATTCCGGCGCCGCCGCTCCCGATCTGGCTCGCGGCATTCTACGCGCGCTCGAAGAGCATTACCGCGATCTTCAATCGCAACTCGATTTCTCGCCTCCCGAGCCGATCGCCGTGATTCTCTACACCAATCAAGCCTTCGCCGATATCACTCGCGCCCCCGGTTGGGCCGGCGCGCTCAACGACGGCCGCATCCGCGTTCCCGTGCAAGGCCTTTCTTCCGTTACCGGCGAGCTGAGCCATGTCCTGAAGCACGAACTGGCTCACAGCTTCATCACGCAGAAGACGCACGGCCGCTGCCCCACGTGGCTGCAGGAAGGAGTGGCGCAATTCATGGAAGGCCGCCGCAGCCGCGATGCCGCCGCGACGTTGGTGGACGCCTACGAGCACAATTCCGCTCCATCCTTCGCGCAAATGGAAGGCTCCTGGATGGCGCTCTCCGGCGATTCCGCCGCGTTTGCCTATGCCTGGTCGCTGGCTGCCGTTGAGGCCATCGTTTACACCGGCGGCATGAGCGATATCTCCCGCCTTCTCGATCACGTCGCCACCGACGCTTCCACGGAAGCGGCGCTCATCACTGCCCTGCGCCTCGATTACGCTGAACTAGCCCACCAAACTTCCGCATACCTCCGCCGCAACTACGTGCGCTGACACGTTCGCTGACACCTTCACGCCTTCACACGCATCATAAAGTTATAGGGGAATTTCCCTGGTGATCATCCGCCTCGTGGAAGGAAATTCATCATGAAGCTCGCGAGAACCGTTGGCGGCCTGGCGATGATTTTGGTGTCGTTGAGCATCGGCGTTACCGTCGCGAGCACGGCGCCTGCCGTCGACGGCCGCGCCGAAATCCAGCAAGAGCCCGCCCCCGGCCAGCACGAAACGCCGAGTCAATCGGTGAACGGCAAAGTGGTGAGCATCTCGAGCACGCAACTCACGCTCGAAGTGCAAGCCGACGGCAAGACCGACACACTCGAATTCATCATCGACGAAAACACCAAGACCGATGGCGACATCAAGCCCGGCATCATGGCCACAGTCGATTACAACACCAAGGAAGGCAAGAAATACGCAGCCCACATAATGCCCGCCGAAGCAAAGAAGCCGTAAAAGTAGCGCCGGCGTCCCCGCCGGCATCTTACGAACGGGAACGTACGCAAGGGCCGGAATCGTGCGCGGCGCGCAGCGTTACATAAAATGCGATGATTGAGCGATGCGGTCCGCGCGTGATTGCTGCCCGTGGCGGAGCGCGCGATCGTAAGATGCCGGCGGGGACGCCGGCGCTACCGAAGCTCCGCACACGTTGGCGCGACGGTCAGGCAAGCCAATGCTAAACTCAACTCGCTTCCTTATCCGGGCAGGAAACGCGTGAAGCTAAAAACGATTTTCACATTTCTCGTCTTGGGCGTTCTTATTTTGGCGGTCCCAGCGGCTCGCTCACAGCAGAACTCTCCAACTCCGGATCGCCGCCATTTCGACGCCGATGACCGCCAATCCATGCACGCCTGGTACTCTCTCCATCACGACGAACTCCCGCTAGGCCTGAGAAAAAAAGATCGCCTGCCGGAAGATCTCGAGAAGAAACTCGTGGTTCACGAAGTGCTTAGCGACGACCGGCGCGCCCGCATTCACACAGTCTCGGGCGATTTCCTAGGCCGCGTTCCGCCGGCCCCGGAGGGCTGTCAATACGTCTTCATCGGCGGCCACGCCGTCCTGCTCGACGCAAAAACGTACTACGTCTACGACGTCTTCCATTTTGAAAAGAAACCGTAGGGGCGGGCCTTTAGTCCCGCCCGGTGTTCGGCCCCGTTCCTAGAGAATCGCGAATAATCCCGCCAACATCGCTGCCCGCCGAGGCAATTCCCGCACCACCAGATGCTCGCGCAGACTATGCGCCCCGTCCCCCACAACCCCAATCCCATCGAGCGTAGGCACTCCCAACGCCGCCGTTAAATTCCCATCCGATCCGCCGCCCGTCGCCGTCTCGCCAAGCTCAAATCCAATCTCCCGCGCAATCGCTTGCGCCTGGCGAAACAAGCGCGCCACGCCCGTCGTCCTCTCGAGCGGCGGCCGGTTGATCCCGCCGCGCACTTCAATCCGCGCTCCCTTCAAAATCGGCCGCAATCCAAGCAATCGGCGCTCAAGCCCGCGCGCATCTCGCGCCCGCGCGAATCGCACATCCACCAGCGCCCGCGCAATTTCCGGCACCACGTTCGTCGCCGTCCCTCCGGCAATCACGTTCGCTTGCACGGTAATTCCACGCCGCGGGTCATTCATCTTCATCAAGCGCGCAATCTGCAGCGCCAGTTCGTGCGCCGCATTCACTCCGCGCTCCGGATCGACGCCCGCATGAGCCGCCCGCCCGTGCACGATAATTTCGACTTCGCCAATCCCTTTCCGCTGCGTCTTCGCGCGTCCATCGCGGCCGAGCGCCGGCTCCAGCACCAGCACCGCTTTACTCCACCGCGCTTCTTTTTCAATCGTGGCACGCGAAGCCGCGCTTCCAATCTCTTCATCGCCGGTCCAAAGAAACACAATCTTGCGCCGCGGCGTGACGCGCAGCGCACGCAATGCCTCGACCGCGAAAAGGGCCAGCACGATTCCGCCCTTCATATCGAACGTTCCGGGACCCCACGCGCGCCCTTGAGCCACGCGAAACGGCATCCGCCGCAAAGTCCCGATCGGATAAACGGTGTCGAGATGCCCGAGCACCAAAATCTGGCCAGCCTCTGGTGATTTGCTCGCGCCGAGTTCGACGCGCACCAAATTCCCGCGCACGCGATCGCGCAAAATCCGCACGTCCCCGCCGCGCCGCCTGAACTCCGAAGCAACGCGCGCTCCGCAACGATCCACCGCCGCTTTGTCCAAGCTGGGCGACTCAATCTCCACAATCGACCGAAGCACCCGCACCATCTCTCGCTCGCGCCGCACCAAGTAGCGGAGGTTTTTTTTACCCTGAAGCGCCTTATCGGCGCTGAAGGGCAGACCCTCCCGCCGTTCGGCCATCGTTTTTCGTCCGGCCCCCATCCCTACTTCGCCTCCGCCACGTTCTCTCTCCAAGTCATCACCGCATACACTCCGGCCCCATAAATCGCCAAAGGCAACTCATGCATATACCCATGCAACGAATGCACCAAAATCGCCCAAGCAAAAATCACAATCAGCGCCCAACTCCCCACCCGCAATGTCCCCGGAATCAAAAACAAAATCGCCGCAACCGCCTCGCACGCAGAAATAAAAAGCCGCATCAATTGCAAATGGTGAACATGCTCCGCCGCCCGCAAATCGATGAACGCCTCGCGGAACGCCACACACGACTCCACAAACACAATCACCCCAATCACCCACTGCAAAATCGTAACAGCCAAATCATGCTGGCTACGATTCATCGAAGCGCACCTCCACAAGCGCCGCGTATCCTAGCACGCCGTCGCGGTTTCACTGGCTCGGCCTTTCATATAGAATTGAACGATTGCGCGCAGCACTTCATCCGGCACACGCCACGCTGAGGCAAACATGATCCTTGACACCAACGCCATCCAGGCCATCTTGCCCCATCGCTATCCATTTCTCATGGTCGATTCCATTATCGAAATGGAACGCCTGAAGCGCATCGTCGGAATCAAGAATGTGACCATCAACGAGGACTTCTTCGCCGGCCATTTTCCCGGCAAGCCCATCATGCCCGGCGTGCTGATTATCGAATCCATGGCCCAGACCGGCGGCCTTCTGCTGCTGCTGGAAATTCCGGATCGCGAGAAGAAGCTCCTCTATTTTGTGGCCATTGACGGCGCGCGATTCCGCCGCCCGGTCGTTCCCGGCGATCAATTGCGCGTCGAAGTCGTCGTCGAAGCTTTCCGCGGCGATTTCTGCAAGCTGGCGGGCCGCGCGAGCGTCGGCAATGAACTGGCCGCCGAAGCCACGCTCATGTGCAAAATGGTGGACCGCGTGCCGGCCGCAACCGAACCGGTGGAAAGCAGCACCGCGAATAGGAAATAACCCGCCGGCACGCTGAGCGCAAAGAGAGACATGTCAGAAATTCACCAACACGCGATTATTTCGCCGCGGGCGCGGCTCGGCGCCGGTGTGCAAATCGGCGCGTACGCCGTGGTCGGCGCTGACGTCGAGCTAGGCGAAGGCTGCGTCCTGCAGCATCACGCGGTCGTTCAGGGCCCCGCACGCCTCGGCCGCAAGAATCGTATTTATCCCTTCGCCGTAATCGGCGGCGATCCGCAAGATCGCACTTTCGCCGGAGAGCGCGTGTCTCTCGAAGTCGGCGACGAGAACACTTTCCGCGAATTCTGCACAGTCAATCGCGGCACGGCCAAAGGCGGCGGCGTCACCCGCGTAGGCAATCACAATCTGATCATGAATTACGCGCACATCGGCCACGACGACCAGATCGGCAACCACACGGAATTCGTAAACGGCGCCACTCTGGCTGGCCACGTGACGGTAGAAGACTACGCCACGATCGGCGCGTTCTGCCCCGTGCATCAATTCTGCCGCATCGGCCGCCACGCCTACATCGCCGCGAACACGGTGATCACCCAGGACGTTCCGCCATTTTCGAAAATCGTCGCCCCGCGCGAAACGCGCTGCTACGGCCTCAATGCCGTGGGCCTAGAACGCCACGGCTTCAGCCCTGAGCGCATCGCGGCCCTCGAAAAAGCCTATCGCCTCCTCTTGCGCTCCAAACTCAACACCACGCAAGCCGTAGCCGCAATGCGCGAAACCTTGAATGGGTCGGAAGACGTCTTACAGTTAATAAGCTTTATCGAGTCGGCCGAGCGTGGGCTCACGAAATAGACGATGACTCAAATTGCCGAAACAACGGGTGTCGAGAACTGGGGCCTCATCGCAGGCAACGGCGATTTTCCGTTTCTAGTCCTCGAAGGCGCGCGAAGCCGCGGCATCGATATGGCCGTGATCGCGATCAAAGAAGAAGCCTCGCCCGACCTCGAGCGCCGCACTTCGCGTCTCCATTGGGTAAGCCTGGGTGAGCTCAGCCGCACAATCGATCTGCTGCATCAGGAAGGCGTCAAGCGCGCCGTGATGGCCGGGCAGGTGAAGCACAACAAAATTTTCAGCTCGATTCGTCCGGACTGGAAACTCGCAAAGCTTCTTCTCGCGTTACCGTCGAAGAACACCAACTCGCTAATCGGCGCCGTAGCTGCGGTGCTCGCCGACGAGGGCATTGAGCTGGTCGATTCCACAAAATTTCTCGGCGCGCTCTTGCCCGACGCCGGAATTCTCACCCGCCGCGGCCCTGACCACACCGAATCCACCGACATCCATTACGGCCGCTACGTGGCCCAGCAAATCGCCGCGCTCGACCTCGGCCAAACCGTGGTCGTGCGCGATCGCGCCTGCGTGGCCATCGAAGCCATGGAAGGAACCGACGAAACCATCGAACGCGCCGCCCGCATTACCGCGGGCCAGCGTCTAGTCGTGGTAAAAGTCAGCAAGCCCGCGCAAGATATGCGCTTCGATGTGCCGGTAGTCGGCCTGCGCACCATCGAAGTGATGCGCCGGTCAAACGCCACCGCCCTCGCACTCGACGCCGGAAAAACTCTACTCTTCGATCGCGACGCGCTAATCGCCGCCGCCGACGAAGCAGGCATCGCCATTCAAGCGTTCCCTCCAGCACCGCCAACGCAGGAGCGCACATAATGGCCGCGCCCAATCCCATTCGCGTAGCGGTGGTTGGCGTAGGCGATTTCGGCCGCAATCATGCCCGCGTCTGGCGCGCGCTTGATGGCGCGACGCTCGTTGGCGTAGTCGACACCAATCCCGGGCGCGCCCGCAAAGTCGCCGCCGAATTCGCCTGCGAAGCAATCGCCGATATTTCAATGCTCAAGGGCCGCGTTGACGCCGTCAGCTTGGCCGTACCTACGGTCGAACACTCCCGCATCGGCTGCGAACTTCTCGATCAGGGCATCGATGTCCTAGTCGAAAAGCCCATAGCCGCCTCGCTCGAAGAAGCCGACGCACTAATCGCCGCCGCCCGCCGCTCCAATCGCATTCTGCAAGCCGGCCATCTCGAACGTTTTAATCCCGCGGTCGTAGCCGCTGAAAAAATTGTCACCCGCCCGCTCTTCTTCGAAGTCCATCGCCTCGGCGTTTTCTCTCCGCGCAGCCTCGACGTGGATGTCGTCTACGACCTAATGATCCACGATCTCGACATCCTCCTGGCCCTTCTCGATTCGCCGGTCACCGATCTGCGCGCGGTCGGCATCCCGGTAATCACCGACAAAGTAGACATCGCCCACGCCCGCCTCGAATTCGCTTCCGGCGCCGTAGCCAATCTAACTGCCAGCCGTGTCTCTACCGAAAAAGTCCGCAAGATGCGCTTCTTCCAGGAGCACGAATACATCTCCCTGGATTTCTCGCGCCAGGACGCACTCCGCGTCCGCGTTGCCGCGAACAATTCAGGTAACTCGGGCGCGAGCGCGCTCCCAGAAGGCAATCCCTTCGATCCCGCCAATCTCTCCGGCGGCCTCGATTCCGGTTCACCTGCAAACGACCCGCGCGTTAATTTCGAGAAGCTCCCCACGACACCCGAAGAGCCTCTGCGCGCAGAACTTCGCGCCTTCCTCGACAGCGTAATCACCCGCCGCCAACCGCGCGTCGATGGCCCCGCGGCCCGCCGGGCCCTCGAGCTAGCGGACCGCGTTATGGCAGGCATCCTCGAGCACGCTCGCCGCGTCCAACTCGGTGCTTACGCTCCCCAGGACATTCGATGATCCCGCGCACCCTGGTCCCAGTTGACGTACGCCCGCTCGCCGCCACCGACGGCGCAAAGCCCGCGCCTCGCCGCCTCTCCTCGACGCTCGACTTGCGCACCATCGTACCGCGCGATCTGCCCATCAAGGAGCTCGATGGCCAAAATTCCGCCATCCCCTCCCACGTGCCCTTCGACGTAATCGTCGGTCGCAAACTCATCGACCGCACCTGGCACCTCGAAGCGCGCACCAGCGCCTCCGCGCCCATGCGCCGCATCGAAACTTCTCTCGATGAACGCTCCGTAGTTCCAGCGATCGTCGACCGCCCCAGCACCGAACAGGTGCAAAAGCTCGAAACGCTCCCGGCGCTAACCGCCGACATGCTCGAGGTCATCGAGCCGGACGTGATGACCACCGGTGACGTCAATCTCCTCATCAGCCCGCACGAGGAACGCGACGCGAAGTGGAACAACGCCTCGCGCTTCGTCTCCCTGGCCGTGCACGTCGGCATAATTCTCCTCGCGCTCTCATCGCCGGAGATGTTCAAGCATGTCCCCACAGATGCCGAAATTGCCTCGGCCAAGAATCAACTGCGCAACATGATCTATATTCCCAGCGACGCGCCGCGCAACCTCGCGCCGCCGGGCCCGAAAATGCGCATCAATCCCGACATCATCCGCAAAGTCGCGCCCCCGGAAATCCCGTCGCCCGTTCCGGCTCCAGCTCCAAGCTCTCCGGTAGCGGCTCCCGCGCCGCCAAGAAATGATCTGCCCTCCGCGCCCGTTCCGCGAACATCCCCCACGCCGGCGCAACCGAATCCCAGCGCCATCTCGCCGATCCCACCCCCTAAGAGCGATCCCACTCCCGGCAAACTCAATCTCTCCATTCCGAATTCGTCGCCCGGCCGAGCGCTGCAGAATAACGTCCAGGACGCCATCAATCGCGGCAGCGGCGGCAGGCTCTATACCGACAATCAAACCTACGGTGGCGGCGGAGGAGGTGGCGGCGGCGGTGGCGGCGGCATGGGCGAAACGGGCGGGATTCAAATTCTGACGGACACGCAGGGCGTTGATTTCTCTCAATACCTCCAGCGCGTGCTCGATTCCGTCCGGCGCAACTGGATCGCTATCCTTCCCGAATCCGCGCGCATGGGCGATAAAGGCATCGTCGTCATTCAATTCAAAATCGAGCATGATGGCACCGTCCCCAATCCCGATCCGCGCCTGATGCGCACCTCCGGCAAAGATCCTCTCGATCGCGCCGCCATGTCCTCCATCCGCGCCTCGAATCCTTTCGAGCCGCTCCCCTCACAGTTCAAAGGCCCCGAAATCGAATTGCGCTTCATCTTTCTCTACAATCTTCCTCTCGACTACTACCAGTGAAACTCCAGCGCACGCAGGTGGTAGGCGCGCTTCTCCTCGCCGCCGTTTTGCTAGCCATCCTGCTCTTCCGCTACTGGAAGTGGCAGGGATGAGTTCGCCCGCCCGCCTGGCCGTAATCCTCGGCCCCACAGCTTCCGGAAAATCCGCTCTGGCCATCGCTCTCGCCGAGAAACTGAACGGCGAAGTGGTCGTCTGCGATTCCACGCAGGTCTATCGCCGTTTCAATATCGGGACCGCGAAAGTTTCGCCCGCCGGGCAAAAGGGAATTCCGCATTGGATGATGGATCTAGTCGAGCCGCACGAAATCTTCACCGCCGGAGATTACCGCCGCCGCGCCGAAGAAATTCTTCGCGACATTCACGCGCGCGAGCGCCTGCCGATAGTGACGGCGGGCACCGGCCTCTATCTGCGCGCGCTTCTCGAAGGCCTGGCCGATGCGCCCACGCGCTCTGAAGAACTTCGCGCCCGCCTGCGCGAACGTTCCGCCGGCCGCGGCCCAGAATACCTTCATCGCCTGCTGCGCCGCCTCGATCCCAGCTCCGCCGCGCGCATCGCTCCGCGCGACACGCAAAAAATAATCCGCGCCGTCGAAATGCGCGTCCTAACCAAGAGATCCGTAAGCGAAATTCACGCCGCAGGCCGCGCCCCTCTCGAAGGCTTCGCCCCAATCAAAATCGGCCTAAAGCCTCCGCGCCCAGCCCTCTACGCAAGAATCGAGCAGCGCGTAGAAGAAATGCTAGCCGCCGGCTGGCAAGAAGAAATCCGCAAAATCCTAAGCAGCGGAGTCCCGAGCGATGCAAAGCCGTTCACTTTCATCGGCTACCGCGAAATGCTCCCCCATCATTCCGGCGCGCCGTCCACGTCCGTCATCGCCGAAATCCGCAAATCCACCCGCCACTTCGCCAAACGCCAACAAACCTGGTTCGCCCGCGAAACCAATGTCCACTGGCTCCCAAATTTCGGCGACGACCCCGCCGC
>DAITPO010000006.1:47549-59576 GCA_036833535.1 Candidatus Acidiferrales bacterium
TCGCCCGCGAAACCAATGTCCACTGGCTCCCAAATTTCGGCGACGACCCCGCCGCCCTCCAACGTTCCCTACAAATCCTAGCGCAAGCCCAATACGCCACCCCGTAGCGCCGCCTTGGTAGCGCCGGCGTCCCCGCCGGCGTTTTTGTGCGGCGTCGCCACGCCGAAATCCACGAGCAAGGATTTTTGTACTAGTAGGCGCTACTTTGAAGCAGGTCGCAATACGCGGACTTTTCGATCGGTCGCAATCACAACGCATCCCGTCCAACCAGCCGAATCATCGCCGCGGAAAAGCTTAGTAACGCGGTCAATGAGAATTCTCAAGTCCGGCGAACGCAAGCGGACCAGCAGCAACCCATGATGCGATCCCGGCGCGAAGCGGCGTATATCCGAAAAATCCAAGTCCTGCGTAACCAGGAACCTGCTGCTCTTTTGCGCCGCCTCCCAGACCTCGCGGTCTGTGCTCCCGCGCAATCCCTCGTGTTGCGTCGTGTCTACATCGTGGCCCAAATTTTCAATCGCGGATTTCAGACTTATCGGAAGGTTTTCATCCAGCTTGATTTTCATCGAATTGGCGGAGTTGCAGATAAAGGCATATCCTCTTCAGCGGACGCCGCCGCAAAAACAATCGCCGCCTTGACGTCATCCGCGTGCAGGCTCGGAAATTCCGTGACGATCTCTTCCACCGAATGCCCCGCTGCAAGGCTCGCAAGCACGGTCCGCAGCGTAACCCGCGTCCGCTTGAACACAGGTTCGCCCCCGCAAATGTTCGCGTCGCGGACAATCCGCTCGCCATAATTGTTTGTTCCACCATTTGGTCCGTGCATAACGCGAAAGCCCTCGTCTTTCCCCAATCATAACACCGGTTCAGGAGGGGAGGGTCTTCAGATCCTCACGCCGTTCGGCCCCGCAACTTCCAAAATATCTCCCGCATGCTATCCTTCCCCGCGAGGCCACCAATGAGCTCTGCCGATCCCGCCAAAATCCAAAAATTCCGCGATCAACTCCATTACGAATGGACCTCCGGCGAAACCATCTCCGCCTGGCAAAAATGGCACACGCACCTAGCCGATTTCACCCGCCCAGTCACAGCAGCTCTTCTCCAATCCGCCCAACTCCGCCCCGGCATGAACGTCCTCGACTTAGCCAGCGGCGTAGGCGATCCAGCCCTCTCCGAAGCCGCCGCCGTAGCACCCAATGGCAAAGTAACCGCCACCGATCTAAATCCCGCCATGTTAGATTTCATCAAAGACCAAGCCCGCCAGCGCAACATCGCCAACATAAATTTCCGCCAAGCAAGCGCCGAATCGCTGCCATTCCCCGACGCCACTTTCGACGCCGTAACCTGCCGCTTCGGCATAATGTTTTTCCCCGACCTGAATAAATCCCTGCGCGAATGTCTCCGCGTCCTGAAACCCAATTCCCGCGCGACGTTCATAGCCTGGGGCCGCCGCGAGCAACCGTTCTTCGCCTGCACCGGCGGAATCCTAATGAAACACATCGAACTCCCAAAGCCCGATCCCGATGCCCCGAACATAGCCATGTTCGGCGAGCCTAATCGCATGAGCAGCGCCCTAGAATCAGCCGGCTTCGCCAACGCAAAAGAAGAATTCCGCACAGTAGAAGGCCGCTGGCAAGGCTCGGTAGACGAATACTGGCAGCAATTCAGCGAGGTAGCCGCCCCATTCCGCGTAATCCTCAATCAACTAAGCCCCGAATCCAAATCCCAAGCCGTCAACGAAATCAAATCCGCCCTAAGGAACTTCCAGCAAGGCCCAGAAATAATCCTCCCGCTAGAAATCGTAATCGGCACCGCGGATCATTCTTAACAAAACTCACTCTTGCAGCCTCTCGTAGGGGCGCCAGCTTGCTGCGCCCTCTTACGACCTCGCTGCCAACTAACATCTCCCCGCAACCGCGGAGCGCTCACTCTATTACCCTTCGCAACTGAGAAAACGCCCCAAACTCTGGAACTCTCGGCTCGCCAAAGGGGAATGCTTAGCGGGGGTTAGTTTGTCTGCGCATGAAGCCCGTGACTGAAATCCGATCCGCGAATCGATTGCCGCACTGTGCGCGAATAATATCGTCCTTACTTTCGATACTTCTGCTGTTCGCCCCGGGCACGCCCCTCTTCGCCGAGCAAGCCCCAAAAATCTCCGTCGAATCCAACATCGTCACCGTCTTTGCCACCGTCCGCGACAAACATGGCCAAATCATCTCCGATTTGACCAAAGACGATTTCTCTCTCGACGAGGACGGCCGCCCGCAATCCATCACCTATTTCGCTCGTCAAAATGATCTTCCACTAGCCGTCGGCCTGCTCGTGGACACCAGCCTCAGCCAGCGCCGCGTCCTAGATAAAGAGTGCACCGCCAGCTCGAATTTCGTCGATCACACGCTGCGCGAAGACAAAAAAGACCAAGCCTTCCTGATTCACTTCGACCATGAGGTCGAACTCCTCCAGGATTTCACCACGTCCCGCAAAAAACTGGAGACTGCACTCGACCAACTGCAAACGCCGGAGCGCGAAGAATCAAGCCAGGGCGGCGGGCATCATCATGGCGGAGGCACGCTGCTCTACGACGCCGTCTATCTCGCCTCCAACGACATGATGAAAAAGCTGCAAGGCCGCAAAGCGGTCATCATTCTTTCCGACGGAGTAGATCGCGGCAGCAAAGAAACTCTTTCGAGCTCCATCGAATCCGCCCAGCGCGCCAACACAGTCGTCTACTCCATCCTCTTCAAGGACGACGAGCCATACGGTTCACGAGGCGGATACGGCGGTGGAGGCGGCCACGGAGGTTGGGGCGGCCACGGTGGCGGCGGAGGTGGGGGCGGCGGACATCGCTACCCGCCGCAAGAAGAGCAACGCCCCGACGGCAAAAAAATTCTCGACCGCATCTCCAAAGAAACCGGAGGCCGCCTCTTCGAAGTCTCAAAGAAGCAAACGGTAGATCAAATCTACGACGCCATTCAGCAGGAGCTGCGCGACCAATACATCCTCGGCTACGTCCCGGACAAATCCCCCAACAGCTCCGACTACCGCAAGATTCATCTAGCAACCAAACAAAAAGATCTGGCCGTACAATCCCGCGACGGCTACTACGCCGAGCAACCCGTCTCCGCGGCGACTAGCCAATAATTGCCTCGCCAAATCTAAATATTCGTCACGTTCCCGGATCTCCCAGCGCCGCCGACACCAGTTCCGTGTCCAGGTACTCGGTCAACTCCCGCACCTTGCCCTCGGCCAGACGCAGCACGAAGCAGTATCTGTTGTTATATGGCTTCCCCGCCTTGGTCGTGACGTAACCGCGGACTTCAGCCACGACGCAATCTCCTTCAGCGATAATCCGCTCCGCGGTGGCCCTATACGGCTCGGCAAACTGGGAACGCAATGGCCCCAACAGCTCTTTGATCACCGTCTCCTTCCCCTCATACGTCCTCGACCATTTGGTTTTCCCGGTAATCGTCCAGCGGACGTCATCTGCCAGGCCTTCGACAAATGGCCGCGAGTTGCCTCTCGCAAGCTCCGCGTAAATCTGCGCCATCATGGCCTTGTTCTCAGCCGCGCTCATAATGGAAGTCTCCTCTTCCCCCCGCGCCCTCAGCGTCTCTGCGGTAAATCTCCGCCTACCCGCCGGCCTACTGTAACGAAATATTTATTTTGAAACGCGAACGGGCCGCGCATAGTCCAACATCTGAATCTACATCCCGCCAAGGAGGATCTCACATGCCAACAATCACCACCAAAGACGGCACACAAATCTATTACAAAGACTGGGGCAAGGGACAACCGGTAGTTTTCAGCCACGGCTGGCCGCTAGACGCCGACGCCTTCGAAGACCAGATGTTCTTCCTGGCCGGCCACGGCTTCCGCTGCATCGCCCACGATCGCCGCGGCCATGGCCGCTCCGATCAACCCTGGGAAGGCAACGAGATGAACACCTACGCCGATGATCTCGCGGCGCTCACCGAAACGCTCGATCTGCACGACGCCATTCACGTCGGCCACTCCACCGGTGGCGGCGAAGTCGCCCGCTACATCGGCCGCTACGGCACCAAGCGCGTAGCGAAGGCCGTACTCATCGGCGCAGTCCCGCCGCTCATGCTCAAAACTCCCGCCAATCCTGGCGGCACGCCGATCGAGGTCTTCGATCAACAACGCGCCGCCGTTCTCGCCGATCGCTCGCAATTCTGGAAAGATCTCAGTGCCCCGTTCTACGGCGCCAAAGTCTCGCAGGGCCTGCGCGACTCGTTCTGGCTCCAGGGCATGATGGCTGGCCACAAAGCCGTCTACGATTGCATCAAAGCCTTCTCCGAAACCGACTTCACCGAAGATCTCAAGAAATTCGACGTTCCCACGCTCATCCTGCACGGCGACGACGACCAAATCGTGCCCATCGCCGACTCCGCGCTTCTCTCCTCCAAGCTGGTCAAAGGCGCCACTCTGAAAGTAATTCCCGGCGCTCCGCACGGCATGTGCTCCACTCTCAAAGACCAAATCAACGCCGAGCTGCTCGCCTTCTTCAAGGGCGCCACGGCTGGCGCCACAGCCTAAACCTCGCGTTCTTCGGGAGGCCCCCGCGCCGAACTACCCGGGGCCTCCCGGCGTATTTCAATTCCATATTTTCCCAACGCCTCCAGCTATAGAATACTCGCCAGTCAAACCAGCGGGCATTCCCGCGCGCCAATGGCCATCAACTCCAAATCGCTGACTCACTTCCTCAGGCCGCAAGTCATTTACATCTTCGTTGCCGCGGTCGTGGCCGCCACCTTTTGGGCCATCGGACTGCAGATCAATCCTCTCACCATCATCGTCTACTCTCTCTGCATCGGTAATTTCATATCGTTCCCGTTGGAGCGAGTGAGCTCCTTCTACGCAGGACGCCCATTTCCCTACAATTGGCTGATCTTTCTGTCCCTCGTCCTTCTGCTCACGCCGTTCGTTTACGTGATCTCCAGTGTGATTGTCTGGAGGATCGCTCCGCCTACTCCTCAATCGCTTTCACACTTGATCCTGACAGGCTGGAAGTATCCGTCGCTCATCATCGTGGTCTTCGGCGCCCTGACGTTTCTCTATAATTCCACCAAGGAGCGTCTCGAGCAACGCAACCTCGAGCTCCAGCATTCCGTAGAACTCGGCGCCGCCCGCCTTGAAATGCAGGACCAGGAATTGCAGCGCGCCCGCGAAATTCAAGAGTCGCTGCTTCCAAAAAACATCCCGCAACTCGCAGGCTTCGAAGTCGCAGCCGCCTGGCATCCCGCTCGCGGCGTTGGCGGCGATTACTTCGACGTGCTCACGCTCGGCTACAACCGCCTCGCCATCTGCATCGCCGACGTGGTTGGCAAAGGCGTCTCCGCGGCTCTGCTCATGGCTAGCGTGCAGGCCACCGTCCGCGCCTTCGCACGCGACACCGTCAGCCCCGCGTCGGTTTGCAGCCAGGTCAACAGCGTCCTCTGCGACAACATCGGCCGCGACAAGTTCGTCACTTTTTTCTACGGCGTTCTCGACGCCAACAAACACACTTTTCAATATTGCAACGCTGGTCATCCCTATCCCGTTCTCGCATCCCCGCGCGCCGTCCGCCAGCTCGATCAGGGTGGCGCGGTCCTCGGCGTTTTCCCCGCGTGGAAATACGAAGATTTGTCGGTCGAGCTAAGCCCAGGCGATCGCCTGCTCCTCTTCACCGACGGCATCACGGAAGCGGCAGCCGCAGATGGCCAGGAATTCGGCCTGGAAAATATCGAAGCCTTCGCGAAATCTCACAGTACAAGCTCCGCGTCGGCATTGAACGCCCTCCTGCTCGCCAAGGTCTCGGAATTCTGCGGCGCAAAGTTTCACGACGACGCAACGCTCGTGGTGATCGCCGTAAACTAGCATCCGTCGCGAGGAGATCGCCTACAAAACGAATCGGCCGGCAGCACCCGCTGCCGGCCGTTCAATCTTAGTGCTCGTTCGATGTTCGAGTTAACTTCTCAGCTTAGCGACGCCCGCCGCCATGTCCGCCGCCGTGAGAGCCGCCACCGGAAAAGCCTCCTCGCGCCGCGCCACCGCGGAACCCGCCGCTGGCCGCGCCGTGAGAGAAGCCGCCCGATCCGCGCGCCACGGGGCCCGACCTAAATCCACCGCGACCGTCGAACCCGCGTCCGCCCTCGAATCCACGCCGGCCGTCAAATCCACCTCGTCCGACGAACCCGCGCCCACCGTAAAAGCCAGGACCGCGGAAGCCATGGAACCACGGACCCGCTCCGATAAACACGCCGCCGGAGAACCAGCTAGGCCCATAGTAGCCATAAGGCGCGCAAGCGTAAGGCGCGTACGGGTAGTAGCCATAAGCGCAAATCGGCGCCGGGCCAAGATAGGCCGGCCCAACTCCCACGCCGACCACAACCCTCTGTGCACTAGCCAATGTTGCCGTTCCTAAGAAAATGCCAAGTATCGCGAGAATTCGTAGGTATCTCATGTCAGAACTCCTTCTGAGAGTCCCGATCCCATCTAGAAGCACGACCGAAATCCGCTTCAACCTAGCGACTCTCGCAGCACATAAGTGCACAAGCCCTGCCAAACGATCCCGCCGATGCAAAATCATAGAACCGTCCTGTTATCAATAGGTTGCGGGAGCATCCCCGATCGAATGCATCCGCGAATCCCCGCCCCAACGGTGGTTTTCAATCGCCACTGCTGCTTTTCAACCACTCTAGGTTGATAAGGTTTGTCGTCGATCCACTGTGTCGGCCGCAAACAACATGATGGCGGTGTATCTCTCTTCTCTTCGTAGGGGCGTCGGCTTGCTGCGCCCCCCGACGGCCGATCGGCGAATTCAAGGCTACTCGTCGACCGCGGAAGACCCCGCCGCTGAAATCCTCTCCTCCTCCGTCCCACTCCTGAACTCCAATTGACAGCCGCCATTCCCGAGGACGATACTTGCGCGGCAAGCGCAATCCGCAATAGGCGCCTCAATGAAAAAACGACCACCAAAAAAATCCTCCGCAAAAAAATCCAGCGCGAAGCGCCCAGCCGCAAAACCAGCCACCGCCGCAACCACCGCCGGCAAACTCTCCTTCAATCACGCCATGATCTACGTCAAGGACGTCGAGCGCGCCATGCGCTTCTATCACGATCTCCTCGGCTTCAAGCTCATCGAAGATTTCCGCTACGAAGGCAAATCCGTCTACGCCCGCCTCTGCGCCCCCGGCAATGACGGCACCATCGCCCTCCACCAAGCCGGTCCCAACGATTCCATCGCCAGCGAAGGCGTCCGCCTCTATTTCGAAGTCCCCGAGCTGGACAATTTCTGCCGCAAGCTGCAGCAAACCGGCTTCTATCTCCCGAAAATGCCGCAAATGATGCCCTGGGGCTGGCGCCACGTTTATCTGAATGATCCCGACGGCCACGAACTAAGCCTCTACTGGGCCGGCCCCAACCGCATGAAAAAAACGGTAATGAAAACCGCCCGAAAAGCCGCCAAAGCCTAATCCGCAAGCCGTCTGCTTCGCACGCCGCTCCTATTTCCCAACTCTCTTCGCCGCGAATTCCACATAAGTCGCAAATTCCTCAGGCTTGCCCGGCGGCGCGATTTCGAATTTCTCGCTCACCGAATCCGCCCCTGTACGCGAGTAAGTCATGCGGCAGCGAGTACCCGCAGGCGCCGCGTCACTCACGAACTGCAGCGAATCCTCGCCATGCGGCACGCTCAACGAATACCGGATCACGTGGCCCTCGCCGTCAAAGAAAATCGCGCGCACGCCGCCATCGGCAGGATCGTGGTAAAAATACAAAAGATCGTCATGCGCGAAAGCAGCGCGATCCTTTGTCGCGGGGTAATCCAGATGCGTCCTACGCACCAGCACCGTTCCATTCAATTCAGCCCGCACCGAAGACGTTCCCTTCGCCTGTCCCGGCTGTCCTCCTCCCATCCAAGTCCATTCGCCAAGCAGAAAATCGAAGTCCTTCCAGTCGTTCGCAGACCGCGATTGCTGCGCGCCCACTGGCGACAGCGCAATCAGCAGAACTAGCACCGACATCGCCTTCCAAGCCATTTCGCACCTCCTAAACGCCGTCTGACTTTCCCCTAGTTTCCAAGCCGAGCGAGGGCCGCATCGCGTCTCGAAGAATTCATCGCCGCGTCGCCATCGCCGCGCCACCGTACCGCTGCGTCGCATATCCGATAATCAACCCCACCATGCTTCCCGGCAGGATGATTGCGAAGTAGTGTCCGTGCTCCATAAAGTGCGCCACAAAAAACGCCAGCACGAATCCCACGCCCAACCCAAACAAAATCCCCAGCACCAGCGAATTCACCTTACGCGCAAAGAACCCGATCGCCACTCCCGCGATGAGTCCCTTGATCGTCGACCCCACAACAATCCCAGCAATCTGCGCCCGAGCCTCAGGCGTAAACCAAGCAGTAGTTCCATCCAGCGCCCCAAGGACCACCCCCAGCAGAATGCCAACCCAGACCTTTTTCATCGAAGAACCTCCGTCAACTCGGACCTCTCCCTAACCTTCTATACAACAAAATCTGAGAATCCTTTAAACGCCAACGCCCGCGCAACTGGCTCCGTCGACTTTCTCGGCGGTGCATGATCTGTCGGTCGTAGGGGCGCGGGTCAATCGCTGTGCGATTGCGATGCAATCGACGCGCCCGCCCCCGTAACACTCACCGTAAGGAATCCGATTGACTCCGCTTGTTTTTCCCCCAATCCCAAATCCGGTTGACATCTCTTCCTGCGCCGCGAACAATTGCGACATGCCACGATTTGTTAACGCTTGTTACGCGACTCTTCTGCTCGCGATCCTGACGATTGCTCTATCTCCTTGCGCTCGAGCGCAACAAATTCCCGCCGCCATCTCCAGCGATCCCGCCCGCGACGCAGCCAATCCCGCTGCGATGGAGACAATGCAGCTCCCCAGCCACGGCGCGCTGCTCAACGCTCTCGTCTACATCGCCGCCGGCCCCGGCCCGCATCCGGTAGTCGTTCTCCTTCACGGTTTCCCGGGCAACGAGAAAAATCTCGATCTAGCCCAAGCCCTCCGCCGCGCCGGCTGGGACGTCCTCTACTTCGACTATCGCGGCTCCTGGGGCTCCCCCGGCGATTTCTCCTTCACCCACTGCATCGAAGACACGCAAGCCGCCATCGCCTACATGCGCGATCCCGCCAACGCCAAAAAGCTGCGCGCCGATCCGAGCCACATCATCCTGGTCGGCCACAGCATGGGCGGCATCATGGCCAACTACGCCGCCGCGCAAGACCCCAAAATCGAAGCGGTAGTAATGATCAGCGCCGCAAATCTAGGCGGCATGCGCGCCCGCAGCGAAGCGCCCAAGTCCAGCGACGAAGACGCCGTAAAATCAATCGCCGCCGGGTTAGCCGCAGAAGGCATGGCCCCGCTAGCCGGCTGCACCCCCGAAAGCCTGGCCCAAGAAATCCTAGCCAATCACGCCCAATGGGACTTCGCCACCAACGCCCCGAAGCTAGCCACGCGCCCAATCCTAGTAATCACCTCCGACGACGGCCTGGCCCCCGAAAACGAAGCCTTCGTAACCGCCGCAAAAAAAGCCGGCAGCACAAAAGTAACCGCAGCTCACATGACCACTGACCATTCCTATTCCGACCATCGCATAGCGCTAGAGACGACAGTCCTAACGTGGCTGGCGACGCTGAGCAAGTCGTAACCTGGAGCGCACCGCAGAGACGCGCATGTCGGATGCCAAGGAGCTCTTCATGAAAAACTCCCAATACGCAATTTTTGAAGCGCTGGATCCATTCTTTGAAATCGTCCTGAGAGGTCTGAGCGGGCTGGTTGACGGGCTACACTATTTCGATACGTTCGCCGATGACGCGATCTTCGAGTCCCGCTATCGGTTTCCGGGTTGGCCTGTGACGATTCGAGGACGAGCCAATCTGATGGCGAGCCTCTCGGGATACGGCAAGACGATCAAGCTTCACTCCGGCGACGCACTTGTCGTACATCGAACGCAGAAGAGTCCCGTCGTCATCCTCGAATACGAAGTGCACGGAAAAATTCTTTCAAGTGGCGCACCCTATGACAACCGACTGATCTCAGTCATCACAATCGAGAACCGAAAGATCGTACATTGGAGAGACTACATGGACTCCCTTGCCGCCTGGACAGCCCTGAACAGCTCTTAATGAGGCTGGCTCTGCTTGCTCAGGCGGGTGGAACTGCCTTTTTCGAAGGTTTGCGGCGTGGGTTCCCCGTTCTTCCCGGTTTTGAAGTATGGGAAGGGTGGGGGGCGGCCCCGCCTTTGACTCCGACGGACAATTCAGAAAAACACGGCGGGAGAGACGTGGAATCGTTTGCTGAGTTTGGTGATGTGGGTTTTGTTCAGATCGCGCTTCTTGTGCAGGACTTCGGAGACGATGCTTTCTGAGCCAAAGATGGGGATTAGGTCTTTTTGACGGAGGTTGTTGGCGTCCATCAGCGCGCGAAGGACATTTAGCGGAGAGGCATCGGGAATCGCATGATGCTCTTCTTCGTAGGCTTCGATTAGGGTCATCAAGACTTCGGCGTATTTCTGTTCTTCCCTGGTGGGATTCTCTTTGCTCGCCAATTTGTCCAGGACGGCGAGGTACTCGTCATGCTGGCGCTCGGACGTAATCGGCGTGGGCGAATTGATTTGAAGCGCGTATTTTCGCGGTACCGCGATCATAGCCAGAGAGCCCCGCTCGTTGTAATTCGTGTAACTCAGAATTGTCTTGCTGCGAACTATTGTACCGTCCGCGTAGCGAAGAGTGCGCGCGGAGATCGTAGCCGACATTTTCGCCATGGGTTACACGGGCGGGCGCAGCAAGCCGCGCCCCTACGACCGGGAACAGCGCGTACGACTGACTCTCACTTCAAAAGCCCCATGCGCAGCACCGGCGCACGGGGCACCCGGCACTATCTCCGACCGTACCCTTCATAAACATATTGACAAGTTGGTACTCATATGCTACAAAGGGGCGGGTAGTTCGCAGTCCCTAAGCGCGGGGCTGGCTCTCCTGAGCCGGCTACAGGCTCGCCCGGAAAGCCACAACAACTCCGTGCCGAACAATTAAGAAAGGAGAGTTTGCCCGGCAGTTCGGCGGAAGGAGACAATTTCTAATCGAGACACGAATTTATTAGAAACGGCCGTAACTGCTAGAAAACATTCAGTCGAGACCTGCTCTAATCGAGACAAATCACGCCTTTTTCTCAGACACGATCAGAGGCCGGAAACGTCAAAAGCCCCCAAGCGCAATACCGGCTTCCGGCTAGGCGGAGGCACCCTGTGAGCGAGCGCTTGCGATGCCGGTGGGCGTATAATGTCCTCGAATGGAGCTGCTGCTGACCTACACCTCTCAGGCTGCGCACAAACTCGCCGAATGAAATCTGCTCAGGCAGTCGACAATCGGGAACGCGTCTTTCTTCTGGGCGTCACCCTGAAGAAGACTACGCCGCACCGCAGCGGGGCGGTGGAACGCGAATCTTTGCTCGAGCTGGAGGAATTGGCGCAGAGTGCCGGCGCTGTTGTTACCGGCAGCTTGATGCAGGTGCGCGAGGCGATTGATTCCGCGACGCTGGTGGGCAAGGGCAAGCTGGATGAAGTGAAGATGGAAGCGAAGATGCACCGGGCGCCGTTGATCATCGTGGACCACAATTTGACGCCGGTGCAGTTGCGCAATATGGAGCGGATCACCGAGTGCCGGGTGATCGATCGCACTCAGTTGATTCTGGATATTTTTGCGCGGCATGCGCGGACGCGCGAAGGCCAGTTGCAGGTGGAATTGGCGCAGCTGAATTACCTGATGCCGCGGCTTTCGGGGCAGGGCGTGGATCTTTCGCGGTTGGGCGGCGGGATCGGGACGCGCGGCCCTGGCGAGCAGAAATTGGAGACCGACAAGCGGCGGATTCGCGAGCGCGTGGGGAAAATTCAGAGAGCGATTGATACCGTGCGGCGGCAACGCACGACGCGGCGCGAGGCGCGGCAGGCGATTCCGCTCGGCACGATCGCGCTGGTCGGTTACACGAACGCGGGGAAAT
>DAITPO010000006.1:59676-67482 GCA_036833535.1 Candidatus Acidiferrales bacterium
CAGGCGATTCCGCTCGGCACGATCGCGCTGGTCGGTTACACGAACGCGGGGAAATCGACGCTGTTCAACGCGCTGACGCATGCGACCGTGCTGACGTCGTCGAAGATGTTTGCAACGCTCGATCCGACGATTCGCGGCGTGCGGCTGCCGTCGCGGCGGCGCGTGCTGCTTTCGGATACGGTGGGATTCATTCGCGATCTTCCGCCGGGATTGATCGCCGCTTTTCGCGCGACGCTCGAGGAAGTGCAGGAAGCGGCGCTGATTTTGCACGTCAGCGACATTTCCAATCCGCAGCACAGCGAGCACGACGACGAGGTGGTCAAGATTTTGCGCGAGCTGGGAGTGGAGAATCGGCCGCGGCTGCGCGTGTTCAATAAGATTGATCTTCTTTCGCCCGAAGAGACCGCCGCGTTGCAGAAGGCTGCGACGAACGGCAACGGCGGCGGCGAACGCGGCGCATTGGTTTCGGCGGTGACGGGCGCCGGGCTCGAGGATTTGCTGGCGCAAATTGATGCGGCGCTGCCCGTCGATCGCATTACGCGCGTGCATTTGCGCGTGCCGCTTTCGGACGGGCGGACGCTGGCGATGGTGTACGCCGCGGGGCGCGTGCTGAGCTCTGAGCCTACCGACGAGGACATTTCGCTTGAGGCGGAAGTGCCGGAATCGCTGGCGCGTAGGCTGGTGCCATATGCGATCTAGTTACGTGGCGAAGGCTAAAAGCTGTGAAAATCCTGTGGAATCTAGGGGTTTCGCGAGGGTCCTCAGTGGGGCCGTTCCGCAAGTGCTCCTCCAGCGACTTTGCTTTGAGTTGATGTAAATTAAAGAAAATAAAAGATTTATTGGGGTGTGGGAACGGCGGTAATCGCCCCGGTGCGGCTCAAATGCGCGGAATTCGCGCTTTGGAGATTTGCACAACGGTAGGGCAATTTGTGTCCTAAGCGTTACCAGATGCGGGACTTGCGCTGGGCTCATTTTTGCGGTTGTCGGGTTTTTCGGAGCTGGCGTCTGCGGAGTGAAGAGCGCACCGCAGAGACGCTGAGGGCGCAGCGCTCGGAGGAGAACGCTTCGCGCGCGTACCGTTGACTGGGTGCGATTGCGGGACTATAGTGAAATCTCCCCGGCACAATGAGAGCCGAATTTGTGCGAGGGACTTTTTTGCGGCGATTGCAATGAACCTGCCGAACAGCCTCACGATTCTCCGCATCTTTTTTGTGCCGCTGCTGGTTGTCGTCCTGCTGACGCGCGAACCGAACTTCGACTTTTGGGGAATGTCGATTCACTTCGAAGTTTGGGGCGTGTTGATTCTGCTTGCTGCTGCTGCTACCGATGCCGCGGATGGATATTTTGCGCGCAAGCGCGGCGAGATTACTACGCTGGGAATTCTTCTCGATCCAATCGCGGATAAGCTGCTGATTTCGGCGGCGTTCATTTCGTTGGTCGAGATGGGATTGGTGCAAGGCTGGATGGTGGTGGTGATTATCGGGCGCGAGTTCATCGTGATGGGCTTGCGCAACATTGCCACGGCCGAAGGATTGATTATTCCGGCGACGCCGCTGGGCAAAACGAAAATGGTGCTGCAGGTGATCTGCGGCTGCGCGGTGATTTTGGCGGCGAAGCATCCTTCGTTGACCGTGCTTGGCAAGGTTCTGCTGTGGGCCGTGGTGCTGAGCGCCATCGTTTCCGCTGTGCATTATTTCCAAATGTTCTGGAGCCAGGTGAACCACCGCGTGCAAGAGCGGCAAAAGAGCATGCTCATCCTCGAGCAGCAAAAAAAGCCGCAAAATGTCCCCACTCGATAGCAACGAACGAAAAATCCTGCTGCGCACAGCGAGAATTGTGATCGAGCACGCCGCGAAGGAAGGCTCGTTTGGCGGCTTCGGCGTTGATCCTGGGGCTGGCCGGTTACACGAACCGGCAGGCGTGTTTGTCACTCTGCGGCGCGGCAAACAACTGCGTGGGTGCATTGGCCGCTTGGAGCCTGAATCGGCGCTGGTGATCGCGGTGGCATGGGCCGCCGCGGCGGCGGCTCTTGAGGATCCGCGCTTCGAGCGAGTGCGGCCGGACGAGGTCGCGGAATTGACGATTGAGATCTCGGTGCTGACGCCATTCGAAGAGATTGCGCCTGAGAGAGTTGTGCCGGGAACGCACGGGTTGGTGATTCAGCAGGGAAATCGGCGCGGGCTGCTGCTGCCGCAAGTGGCTACGGAGCACGGATTGAGCCGCGAGCGGTTTCTCGAAGAGACGTGCGCGAAAGCGGGGTTGCCGCGCGATGCGTGGCGCGATGCTGCGACGCGCGTCTTTGCGTTCACGGCGGAAGTTTTTTCAGAAGAAGAGCACGCGGAAAAGAAAAGCGGCGCGGACTAGATGTCCGGGCCGCGATAGCTTCGGGTGGCTGGTCCGGCTATTCGAGTTCGACGTAATCGCCCGCGTAGAGTTCGCGCAGCGCGAAAGTGACGATAACCGAGGAAGAGTTCTCGGACGTGCGGACCACGATGCCTTCACCGAGAACTTCGCGCGGCGTATTGTCCGGCTTGAAATCCTTCGCGACTGTTCCGTAACCGTAGACGTCGAACGCCATACGCCTGGTCTGATAGGCGAATTCGTTTTGGTTGCCGGTCGGACGATAAATCCGGAAGTAATCTCCCACTTTCACGCCCTGCGCGGATCCGAGATTTACGTAAACGACGTCGTCGGAGCCGTAGGTCTGTTGAAAGTGTTTGCCGGTGATCAGCATGGCTTTGGCTTTGCCGCTAGCCGGCGCAAAGCGATCGAATTTGTCTTCCTGCTTGAGCGGAGGAGCGGGGCGCTGCGCAAACGGCAGAGCGATATCGCCGCGCTGGAGATATTCGCAGGAGTTCTCGACCTGGGCGATGGAGACGTTGGGCTGCACGACGACGACTTTCACGCGGCCTTCATCTTCCCAGAGAGTGCCCATGGCTTTCATGATCGTAAACTGCTGGTTGAACCAGTGCACTTCCGTAGGCTCGGTCACTGGGCGGATGATGCTGAATTCATCGCCGACGTGCACGCCTTGGCCTTCGCCCTTGTTGATGTAGACGTAGTCGCCTTCCTGGAAGGTGAGCTTGTAGTCCGAGCCTTCACCGGTGATGAGCACGGTGTCGTGCGGAGGCGCTTGCTTGGTCACCAGGCCGGAGCAATACATATCGGCGGGGATCGGAGTTCGGGCTTGATCCTGGGCCTGCAGGGATGTTGCTGCGAATGCGATGGTCAATACGGTGAAACCGGCCATCAAGATAGCTTTTCCGCGCATAAATCTCGCTCCTTCGGACACGAATAGAGCCGCGCTGCGGGCGCGGGTTCCCACTTGCACGACCGTAGCAAATGGCTTGCGCTAGCGTCAAGGATGTCGCGGGGCTTGCTTTACACATTGTGCACCGCATGGTAGAAGCCCTAGATTCTTCGGAGGATACGGAGCGCAGGCGGAATGGCGGAAATGTTTCGGACGGGGAGAATTTGCGCGGTGGTGGCGGAGCGCGACGCGGCGGCGATGGCGCGGGGGCTGCGGCGGGCGTTGCGGGTGTCGAAGACCGTGGAATTGCGGCTGGATTGGCTGCGGAGTGGGGGCGAGATTGAGCGGATGATCCGGTGGCTTGCGGCGAATCGGAAGAGGCTCGGGACGGCGTCGCGCCTGACGCTGATTGCGACTTGCCGGCGGCGCGGGGCGGGCGGGGAATTTGTGGGCGGCGTTCGGGAAGAATTGGAGCTGCTACGTGGGGCAGCAGCGGCTGGTTGCCGGTGGGTGGATCTTGAGATCGAAAGCGCGGAATGGATGCGGCCGGAGGAAGTTCAAGAGCTGCGCAGAGTCGCACGGGTGCTGATTTCGTACCACAACTTCCGGAGGACGCTGCCGAATCTGCGCAACGTGAGAATCCGGGTGGAGAACGCAAGAGGCGATGCGATCAAGATTGCGGCGGAGGCTCGCGGATTGCGCGACGCGCTGCGGATTTTAAAGCTGGCGCGTGGGAGCCGGCGCGTTGTGGCGGTGCCGATGGGCGATTCTGCCGCGGCGGCGCGGATTCTGGCTTTGCGGGGGGGATCAGCGCTGGCTTATGCGCCCGTTGGTGCGGCTACTGCGCCGGGGCAGATTTCGTTCGAGGAAATGACATCGCTTTATCGCGCGGATCGATTGACGCGGCGGACACGCATCTATGCGGTGATTGGCGATCCGATCGGACATTCGCTCTCGCCGCAGTTGCAGAATGCTGGATTTCGGACGCGGCGGATGGATGCGGTTTATGTGCCGGTGTTGGTGCGGGATTTGCGGGATTTTTTGGCGGCGATTGGGCCGCTGGGGATTGCGGGATTCAGCGTTACTTTGCCGCATAAGGAAGCGATTTTGCGGCATCTCGATGATTGCGATCCTTTGGCGGCGGAGATCGGGGCGGTGAATACGGTGGTGGTGCGCGGCGGGGGGAAATTGTATGGATACAACACGGATTACGTGGGAGTGCTGCGAGCGCTCGAGCGGCGCTTGCCGCTGGCGGGAAGTAGCGTGTTGGTGTTGGGAGCTGGGGGTTCGGCGCGCGCGGTGGCGTTTGCGTTGGCGCGGGGGGGCGCGAATGTGCGGATTTGTGCGCGGCGGATTGCGAGAGCTCGCGCTTTGGCGCGGGATGTGGGCGGCGAGGCGATTGAGCGGCGGCGGGTGCGGGCGGAATTCTTTGACGCGATTGTGAATACAACGCCGGTGGGGATGTTTCCGAAAGTGGGGGAATCGCCGCTGGAGGCGCGGGAATTGAATTGCCGCCTGGTGTTTGACCTGATTTATCGCCCAAGGGATACAAAGTTGTTGCGCCTCGCGAAGCAGCGCGGCATCGAAACGGTGTCGGGGTTGGAGATGTTTGTGGCGCAGGGTACGGCGCAGTGGGAGATTTGGACGGGGGAGAGGGCGCCGGTGCGGGAGATGGCGGAGGCGGTGGAGGGCGTGGAGTAAGGCAAGAGCGAGATTCTCAATCGAGGTTAGAGCAGTCCGCGCGGCGTGCGTTACGCGGGCGGGCGGAGCAAGCCCCGCCCCTACGAATGCGAAGAAAAGGCAAAATCAAAGGCAAACGCTAAAGAAAAAGCAAGAGCAACGTCAACGACGCCGGCTGCCAGCCGGCGCTACGGTTTCTACATTTATGATTCAGCCGGATTACAAATCCTTTGCTCGCTTGGCTCGTGCGGGAAACCTTGTGCCGGTGTACGACTGCTTTACGGCGGATTTGCTTACGCCGGTTGGGGCTTATTTGCGGATTGCGCGTGGGGCTGCTTACTCGTTTTTGCTGGAGAGTGTGGAGGGCGGGGAGAATATTGCGCGGTATACGTTTGTGGGGGCTGATCCGGCGGAGGTGTTTCGGTCGCGCGACCGGAAATGTGTGGTGGAATCGGCCTCGGGGCGCGAGACGTTTGATGAGAATCCGATTGAGGTTTTGCGGCGTTTGATGGCGCGCTATCGGCCGGTGCGCGTTGCTGGTCTGCCGCCGCTTACGGGCGGGGCCATTGGTTATTTTGCTTACGATATGGTGCGGTTGATTGAGCGCATTCCTTCTACCGGCAGCGATGAGTTGAAGCTCGATGATGCGGTGTTGATGTTTTATCGCGGGTTGGTGGCGTTCGATCATGTGCGGCACCGCGTTTGGATTGTGCAGAATGTTTTTACCGAGGGTGAGGGCAGCTTGCGGGCGAAGTATGACGCGGCGGTCGAGGAGATTGAGCGCACGCGGCGGAAATTGCAGGCGCCTTTGCGGGCGGAGAGGGTGAAGCGCGGGGCGCGGCGCGGGCGTCTTTTGGTTCGCTCGAATTTTACGCGGGCGCGTTACATTTCCGCGGTGCGGCGGGCGAAGGCTTACATCCGGGCGGGGGATATTTTTCAGGTTGTGCCTAGCCAAAGATTTACGGCCAAGACAGACGCCGATCCGTTTGAGATTTACCGGGCTTTACGCGTGATCAATCCTTCGCCTTACATGTATTTCTTGCGGCTCGATGATGTGGCGGTCGTTGGTAGCTCGCCCGAGATGTTGGTGAAGGTGCAGGGGCGCGATGCTTTTTACCGGCCGATTGCTGGGACATTGCCGCGCGGGCGCAATGAAGAGGAGGATCGCGCGAATGAGGCGCGGCTGTTGGCTGATCCTAAGGAACGCGCTGAGCACATTATGCTGGTGGATCTGGGGCGCAATGATTTGGGACGCGTTTGCGAATATGGTTCGGTGAAGGTGGACCGGTTGATGTACGTGGAGAGATATTCGCACGTGATGCACCTGGTTTCGAGCTTGAGCGGGAAATTGCGCGCGGGAGTGGATTGTTTTGATGCGTTGATGGCTTGCTTTCCGGCTGGGACGCTTTCGGGGGCGCCTAAGGTGCGGGCTATGGAAATTATTGACGAGCTGGAGCCTACGCGGCGGGGGATTTATGCCGGGGCGATTTTGTATTTGGATTTTTCGGGGAATTTGGATTCGTGCATTGCTTTGAGGACGCTTGTGGCGAAGGGCGGGTACGCGCATATTCAGGCTGGCGGGGGAGTGGTGGCGGATTCGGTGCCGGAGCGCGAGTATGAGGAGACGGTGAATAAGGCGCGGGCGTTGGTGGCGGCGTTGGAGGAAGTGCAGACGGCGGGGGGTAGGGTGTAGGGAATAGGGGATACGAAGACCGGGATTCGCGATGATTCTGCTGCTGGATAACTACGATTCGTTTACTTACAACCTGGCGCAGTATCTTGGGCAGATGGGGCAGACGTTGGTGGTGCGGCGGAACGACAAGATTACTTTGGATGAGATTGCGGATTTGGGGCCGGAGAGGATTGTGATTTCGCCGGGGCCTGGGACGCCGCGGCAGGCTGGGATTTCGATCTCTTTAATTGAGAGATTTGCGGGGAGGATTCCGATTTTGGGGGTTTGTCTGGGGCATCAGGCGATTGGCGAGGCCTTTGGCGGGAGGGTGATTCGGGCGGCGAAGATCATGCATGGGAAGACGAGCGCTATTCATCATGACGGGAAGACGATTTTTCGCGGGTTGCCGCAGGATTTTTCGGCTACGCGGTATCATTCGTTGATTGTGGAGAGGAAATCTTTGCCGCAGGGCTTGGAGATTTCGGCGGAGACATCCGATCACGTGATTATGGGTTTGCGGCACAGGAAGATGAAAGTGGAGGGCGTGCAGTTTCATCCCGAGTCCGTTTTGACGGGAGTGGGATTTCGGTTATTGGAGAATTTTTTGGCGGTGTAGGGATTCGTCGCGTTCCCGCCTGTAGGAAAAAGAAAAAACAAAAGGTCGATTCGGTGGTGTGTGCCTGACAGCAGTGCGGCGGGCCGAAAGATCGCAAATGGCGAACTGGAGGCAGTTTGGCATTCGGCGGACGGAGCAAGCCCCGCCCCTACGGGAGAATCAATTTGTATGTTGCGCCCAGAAAAGTTGACAGGCGCTGGGCTTCGGATTCGATTTGCGCTGAGAGAGACTTTGGAATTTTGTCGAAGGGCTCGACGGTGATCTCGAGAAATTTACCTTTGCGTTCGTGGGTCCACGTGCCGATTACTCGGCCGTCCAGCAGCATAACCGGCGAAATCCAGCCTTGGTTGCGGTAGATGCGCTTGTAGTGGCGATCGTGGAGCATGTGGGATTTTTCGGCGTGGGCTAGTAGGAAGACGTCGAAGCTGGGGAGCAGGTGGAGATTTTGATTCTGTAGAGTGCTTTTGCTCAGGGCGGTTTCATCTTCGCGCAGGATGTTGGATTTGCGGTCTTCTTCCTGGACTTCGGTGAGTTCTTCTTCGATGGATTTCCAGACTTCGGTTACTTCCTTCATGGAAATACCGGACC
>DAITPO010000007.1:0-63694 GCA_036833535.1 Candidatus Acidiferrales bacterium
TCGACAAACCAGAGTCTACTCGGGTCGAGGAGCCGACGTTGTTATGCAATCAATGTCACCCTCTATCAAGCGAGCAGCTCTCTGTTGCTGCACGTTGACGTAGATTCCCCCTCGAATGCCGCCGGCATCGTCGGTCTCGGGGTCCTCGAACAACAACAGCTGTCCCAATAACTAGATCTAGATAACGACGCATCCGGCACGGCCGCGCAATCGGCCGTGCCAGATGCGCCCTCCGGTAGCACAGCCACTCCTGGCTGTGCCGGTCAACAAAAACTACCGACGCCCACTCAACGCGAATCGCAAATAAAACTACAGACACAGGCAGGATTGCCTGTGCTACCGTTGCTGCGCTCTTAGCGCAGTGCGATAATGACGCTTCACAACGGTAGACGCGCCATGCGAGAACTCACCTCACAAAAATCTCCATGAGTGCGCGGGGGGATGCCATGGCAATCCGAGACGCCTGGGTCGAGAAACGCAAGGCCGGCATGAATGGCCACGGGCACAATTATTCGCAGATGCATTTCGCGCGGCGCGGCGTGGTGACCGAAGAGATGGAATTTGTCGCGCGGCGCGAGAAGATTGATCCCGAACTCGTGCGCAGCGAAATTGCGCGCGGCCGCGCCATCATCCCCGCCAACATCCATCACCTGAATCTCGAGCCCATGGGCATCGGCGTCGCTTTCCGCTGCAAGATCAACGCCAACATCGGGAATTCCGCCACCACTTCGAAAATCGAAGAAGAACTCGAGAAGCTGCACCGCGCCGTGCACTACGGCTCCGACACGGTGATGGATCTCTCCACCGGCGGCGACATTCCCACCATCCGTCGCGCCATCATCAACGCGTCGCCCGTGCCCATCGGCACCGTTCCGATTTACGAAGCCATTTCGCGCGTGCGGCGGCCCGAAGATCTCACCATCGAGCTGATGCTCGAAGTGATCGAAGAGCAGGCCGAGCAGGGCGTGGACTACATGACCATTCACGCCGGCG
The DNA here is from genome assembly GCA_036833535.1 of Candidatus Acidiferrales bacterium. Taxonomy (GTDB): domain Bacteria; phylum Acidobacteriota; class Terriglobia; order Acidiferrales; family UBA7541; genus Palsa-147. The sequence goes on from DAITPO010000007.1 coordinate 994, forward strand.
TTTTGCGCGCGGCGCTGCCGCTGGTGCGCAATCGCATCACCGGAATCGTCAGCCGCGGCGGCGCGCTGCTGGCGCAATGGATGGCCTTCCACAAAAAAGAAAATTTCCTCTACGAAAATTTCGAAGCCATCTGCAAAATTTTTCAGAAGCACGACGTCAGCTTCTCTTTGGGCGACGGTCTGCGCCCCGGCTGCCTCGCCGACGCCAGCGACGAAGCGCAGTTCTCCGAACTGAAAGTCCTCGGCGAACTCACGAAAAAAGCCTGGGAGCACGATGTGCAAGTGATGATCGAAGGCCCCGGCCACATTCCGATGGACCAGATCGAGCTGCAAGTGAAAAAAGAGAACGAACTCTGCTACGAAGCTCCGTTCTACACGCTCGGCCCGCTGGTCACCGACATCGCGCCCGGCTACGATCACATCACCAGCGCCATCGGCGCGGCGATGATCGGCTGGCACGGCGCATCGATGCTCTGCTACGTGACGCCGAAAGAGCATCTCGGCCTGCCGAATGCCGATGATGTCCGCCAAGGCGTGATCGCCTACAAAATCGCAGCCCACGCCGCCGACGTGGCCCGTCACCGTCCCGGCGCGCGCGATCGCGACGACGCCCTCAGCTACGCGCGCTTCCTCTTCGACTGGAACAAGCAATTCGAGCTCTCGCTCGATCCCGACACCGCCCGCGCGATGCATGATGAAAGTCTGCCGGATGATTTTTACAAGGAAGCGAAGTTCTGCTCGATGTGCGGGCCGAAGTTCTGCTCGATGAATACGACGCAGATCGCGGAAATTTATCAGGGACTCGATCAGAAAGACCGCGAAAAGAAATTTGTCGAGCTGCTTACGAAAGTCGAAAAAGAAGCGGCCTCTCAGTAGCGCCGGCGTCCCCGCCGGCATCTTACGAGCGCGAGAGTCGGAGATGGCAGCAATCGGCCGCGGAGCGCGATCGTAATTAAATTATGTTGGTTGGGTTGTGTAGTCCGCGCATGAATCCTGCCCATGGCGAGAGTTGTGTTCGTCGGATGCCGGCGGGGACGCCAGCGGTACCACGGCCAAGACGCGCGCGGCACCGTTTACGAGATCGCTTCAGGTAAATTGCGTTGAACTCACAGAGGAATTCTACTCATTCGCTTTGCTGGAGGTTTCTTTCAATTGCGGCGGTGGTGTGTTTGCTCGCGGGCTCGCTCTCTGCGGATGATGCTTATCGCGCGGGCGTGGAGAAGTGGCGGCGCGCTTATGAAGCTTCGCTGAAATCGGACGATGGCTGGCTTACCGTCGCGGGTCTTTTCTGGCTTCACGAAGGCGAAAACAAATTTGGCTCTGATCCGCTGAATGACATTGTTCTCAACGAAGCCGGCGTGCCTGCCGAAGTCGGATCATTCGATATGCATGGCGGCAAAATCGTCGTGCGCATCAATCCCGGTGTGCAGATCAAGCTCAAAGGCAACGCCGTCGAATCGGCGGCAGTTCTTCCGGATTCCGACGACCGGCTGGCGCTCGGCGATCTCTCCCTGCTCGTGCACCGCAGCGGCGAGCGCTACGCCGTGCGCCTGAAGGACAAGAATAGCAAATTGCGCCGCGGATTTGCGGGGCTGCGCTGGTTTCCGATTGATGAAGCGTATCGCGTGACGGCGAAATTCGTCGCTTACGATTCGCCGCGCGCGGCCGAGATCCAGAACGACGCGGGCGACATGCTGAAAATTCCCGCCCCCGGATACGCGGTCTTCACGCTCGCCGGCGAAGAATATCGCCTCGAAGCCCTCGACGAAGGCGGCGCAAAGCTCTCTTTTATTTTCCGCGATCTGACCAGCGGCAAAGAGACCTACGCGGCTTCGCGTTTTCTCGACGCGCCGCTGCCGAAAGACGGCCAAGTGGTGCTCGATTTCAATGAGGCTTACAATCCTCCGTGCGCGTACAACCCGTATACCACTTGCCCGCTGCCCACGCCGGAGAATCGGCTGCGCGTGCGCATCGCCGCGGGCGAGTTGATGTATAAAGGAAGTCGCGGGCAGTAGGTACTTGGCGGTCTCTTTCGCGCACGTGTGACGGTTAGATCCTTAGCTTCGCTCAGGATGACACCTAATTCGCTTGGGCCCGCGCGCGGAAGAACCGGGGAACCTATGCGGCTTCCCCAGCGTAGCTTCATACGAGAGGAGACGCGGCTATGACACTCCTGGTCCTCATGGCGCTGCTGTATTTCCTGCCCACGCTGATCGGCCACAACAAGCGCGCGGCCGGTGCGATTTTTCTCGTGAATCTGCTCACCGGCTGGACGATCATCGGCTGGTTCGTCACGCTAATTTGGGCCTGCATGGCAGACCCCCGGCCAATGGTGGTCTACGCAGGCCACGGCGTGCATTATTGCAGCCGCTGCGGCACTCCGCAGTTCGTAGGCGCAAGATTCTGCAGCGCCTGCGGAAGGGTGTTGTAGGGGGGCGGGTTCACACGCCCCCGGTTTGGTTTTGGGTTTTGTTTCGGCGGCGGAAATAAGCCTTGACACAAGGCGAATAAAAAGCGAAACTCTCACACTTTCTCTCAGCCTCACAAAGGAGCACCAACAATGCCTATGAACCAAGCCTTACTCCCGGAATTCGACATGGAAATGGCCAAGACTCGCGAATGTCTCTCGCGCGTCCCGGATGCCAAGTGGGATTGGAAGCCGCACAGCAAGTCCGGCTCGATGGGCTGGCTCGCCAACCACATCGCGCAGATGGCCGGCTGGACCGGCGACATGCTCACCACCGAATCGCTCGACATCGCGCCGGGCGGCAAGCAGATGGAATTCCCGTCGGCGAAGAACCGCCAGGAACTGCTGGCCATGTTCGATAAAGGCACGGCGTCGGCGCGCACGGCGCTGGCCAAGGCCACCGACGAGCAGTTCGCGCAGAAATGGACGCTGCTGCAAAACGGCCAGGAGTTCTTCAGCATGCCGCGCATCGCTGTCTTTCGCGGCATGATCATGAACCACATCATTCATCACCGCGGGCAGCTCGGCGTCTATTTCCGGCTGAACGATATTCCGGTGCCGGCGCTTTACGGGCCGTCGGCGGACGAGCAGCAGATGGCAGCCACGGCGGGATGACCGAACCAGCTTCAAGCGAACAGCTTCGCGAAGAATTCAATCGCTGGGCCGATGCAGGCAAGGGCGAGTCGATGGAGCACGAGCACTGGCCCATCACTCGCCCGGTGCTCGAGCGCATGAGCGTCGCGCCGGCGGACAATATTCTCGATGCCGGATGCGGCGCCGGCTGGCTCTCGCGGATTTTAGCGGGGCTGGCCAACGAAGGCCGCGTAGTCGGAATGGATATTTCCGACGAGATGGTGCGCCACGCCCGCCAGAAGAGCGGCGAGTACGGGAATCTAGTCTTCGTGGTAGGCGGCGTCGAGGAAATTCCCTGGGAAGCAAATTTCTTCGATCACGCGATTTCGGTCGAGTCGTCGTATTACTGGCCGGACCCCGCAAAAGGAATCCGCGAGCTGCACAGAGTGCTGCGCGACGGCGCCTCGGCGTGGATCCTAATTAATTTCTATCGCGACAACCCGTATTGCCATCAATGGGCCGAAAAGCTGCAAGTCCCGGTGAATCTATTCTCAGCCGAAGAATGGAAGCAATTCTTCCGCGAAGCCGGTTTCGCCGAAGTAACCCACGCGCTAATCCCCGATCCAACGCCCGCGCCGCCAGTGTACGAAGGCCGCTGGTTCCGCAACGCAGCCGAGCTGAAGAAGTTCCGCGAAATCGGCGCCCTACTAATCCGCGGCACCAAGCCGACAAATTCGAATTAATTCAGCGATCCAAGAGTGCGGTTGGCGGGGCCAAGTGACAAAAATTGTTGCTATATGTCGGACAACCAAGTTGACCCACTTTCGCTCGGCGAAGGTGGGCGAAGTCGCCGGGTGGCCTGGGCGAGCCGTGTCGTTAGGTCGCGGAGCAAAAATCCGCGGTGTCTGGTACCGGGGAGGGCAATCTCGTCGATTCTGTAAAGGGCTTGCACCGAATGCTTCAAGGGGTTATAGAATTCTTTCTCGGCGTTCGAGGTTGACCTTTGACCGGTCTATCGCGGGATGTCCGCTATGCTTTCAGGACGCTTGCGAAGAGCCCTGGCTTCACGACTGTTGCTATTCTTACGCTCGCCCTCGGAATCGGCGCGACGACGACCGTTTTCAGCGTTGTCGACGGCGTTCTCCTAAGTCCTTTCCCCTACAAAAGCGCCGAGAGGCTGGCCACTCCTTCTATCCAGCTGCCCAATCAGATAAGCCTGCGGCGTTTCCCTGTCCCAGTCTTCCTTGATTTCAAGGCATGGAATCATACGTTGCAGGACATGATCGGGCTTGCGTACCTGGGTGTTCGCTATTCGGGTGGCGGAGTGACCAAGCAGGTTTGGGGCGGATGGGTCACGCCAGATTCATTTGAAGTTCTGGGCAGCAAGCCGTTCCTGGGGCGCCCGATTACGTCGGACGACGGAAATCCGGGCTCTCCCCCCGTTTTCATCATGAGCCACCGATTGTGGGCCGCGCAGTTCAACAGCGATCCGAAAATCCTCGGGACTACTTTGAATCTCAATGGCACCCCGAGAACTCTGATCGCTGTCATGCCACCGCGGTTCCGATTTGGTGAGTGTGAAATTTGGATTCCGCTCAGTCTGACTCGAGACACGTTTATTACGGGATTCGGCCTAGCGGCCAACGAGTTGTGGACAGTCGGTCACCTGAAGCCCGGTGTGAGCGCTCAACAGGCGGGGGCGGATCTCGAAGTAATTGCGCAGCAGCTCGAAAAGAGCTACCCGACTTATTTCCGGCCTCGGTTCAAAATACGGGTGAGCAGCTTATTAGATTATTTTGTAGGAGACTTCAAAATTACCATTGTTGCTCTGATGGCCGCAGTTGCGATGTTGCTCTTGATCGCTTGCAGCAACGTTGCAAATCTCTTGCTCGCCCGTGCAAGTGTCCGCGAGAAAGAAATCGCGATTCGGGCTGCGCTGGGCGCAACTCGTAGCAGACTCGTGAGGCAATTGCTGATCGAGAGCTTTCTACTTGCCATGGCAAGCTGCTTGGTCGGCTGCATATTTGCTTATTTGGGATTGAAAGTCGCAAGCGCCGTAATTCCACAAGGATCAATCCCGTCTGAAGTAACGATTGCCCTCCGCCCAGCAACGTTGTTATTCGCCATAGGCGTCGCGGTTCTCACCACAGTAATTTGCGGCCTCGCGCCCGCGATTCACGCGGTCCGGCGCGATTTGCGTGCCGGTCTTGCGGGTGCCGGGACGGGCGCAAGTGGCAGCTTCCGGCATGGGAGACTGCGCTCCTGCTTGGTTATCGCCGAGGTCGCCGTCTCCATCGTGTTGTTGATCGGCACGGGGTTGATGGTGCGCACTTTTCTCGCGCTCGAACGCGTTGACATTGGATTTAATCCGGCCAACGTTTTGTATGCGGATTTGGGACTGCCCGAGGGGCAGTACGATACCGCCGTTCAAAAACAAGTCTTCTTCCGGAAAATAATCGAACGTGTGAAAGCTATCCCGGGGGTGAGCGCCGCGACCGTCGCCAGCTCGGTGCCGCCCTATTCCTGGGGCTGGACCGAGGTGGTCGTGCCCGGAAAAACGCACTCCGAACCCTGGGGCGCTACGCTTGAGATGTGCAGCGAGGATTACTTTAAGACGCTAGGCCGGCACCTGCTGCGCGGCAGGCTGCTTTCGCAGAGCGATGTAGATTCCGCGCGGCATGTGACGGTTATCAATGAGACGCTCGCCCGCGCTTACTTTCAAAACGAAGATGCGATCGGCAAAGGAATCAAATTCAGCTCGTTTGAGATGTACTCCGATTGGCCGCGCGATGCTTACTTTGAGATTATCGGGATCATCGCAGACGCCAAAAACCAAGGCCTACAGGATCCTCCGAGGCCTGAAGCATACTTTCCTCATGCACTCACTGGCGTGGGTCATCGCCTGATCCTGATTAGGACAGATGGTAACTCCGAGCGCGTCTTGGCGAGCCTGGGGCGAGAGATATCGGCGCTGGATGCTGGCGTTGCCGTGTTGGAAATCGGCTCAGTTCAGAGCTTCCTCAAACACGCGTACTTCGCGGAACCGCAGTTCATCCTAACCACTCTCGGAACGTTTGCGGGCACCGGATTGCTACTCGCGGTCATCGGCATCTTCAGCATGATGGCGTACACCGTGTCGCTCCAAACGCGTGAGATTGGGATCCGCATGGCCCTCGGCGCTCAGCGGAACGACGTTCTGCGCTTGGTGCTCAAAAAAGGCCTGGTGCTGATAACCGGAGGCACGTTGGCTGGAGTCGTCCTGGGCGTAAGTGTCTCGCGAATCATCGCCAGCCAAATTTGGGGCGTCTCGGCTACAGACCCGTGGACCTATTCCGCCGTCGTAGTCGTTATTCTGGTAGTTGGCGTGGCAGCTTGCCTACTTCCAGCTCGCAGAGCCACGCAGGTAAGCCCGCTGGCTGCCCTCCGCTCTGACTGACTTAGTTTCGAGTAACGGATGTCGGCCTGATGGTCTAACGGTTGAGCCGCCAATAAAGCCAACGCCCCCGGCGCCCACCTTTCATCCCCCAGCGCGCCTCCACACTCAAAATTGAATTTTTCGGACTATTGACATGGGCGTGAATAGAATCGAAAATTGGCGCGTAGATCGCTGAAGTTCCGGCGCGAGGGCTGGCTCATCAGAGCCCGCCGCAATCCGCGCCAAACAATTTGAAATCAGGAGGTTTAAAGTGCCCGGCAGAAACGCCGCGTGCGCCAGCATTGCTTCTGTAGGAGCGAGACATGAGAGGCCACGTGAAAGCCTGAGAGCCTTGTCAGGGCACGGCATCAGCGGTGCCGAAGACACGGCAAGGTCAGTATGGCTTCAGCCGCTGGGGCCGTCACCCGGCCGCCGCGACCCATCCTTCCCGCGAGCTTTCTAATCGGGAAGCCCACGATTAGAAAGCCTCGCAATTCCTACAAAACAAACGCGGGCCCGGGCTGATGATTCAGCCCGGCTAGTTAATGAGGTCCTTTCTAATCGGGAAAAAACACATGTTTTACAGAACGCGATTCGAACGCGGCGAACAAATCCGCTCGGCCAACGCGTGCCGCATCGAAGATCGTCGCCGACGAAAGGAGCCACCAGGGACGGTGGCGCTACGGGGGATCGAACGGCTCGGCCCGGGGCGCATTTCTAATCGAGACACGAAATTATTAGAATTCACCGTAACGTTTACAAAACAAAGGACGGCACCCCAGTCTAATCGAGACAAAAACGTGCTTTTTTCAAGCCATATTTTAGGCCGGTGAAGGCGGCGCGAGGCCGCGTGGGAAGCGGCTAAGCATCGCCGCTCGCGGGGGGCGCCCCTGCACGAAAAATGAAACAAAAATCCTCTCGCGCTCATCTTACAAACCGGAGGCCGCACTCGATGAAGTCGGTGAGGAGGTTCAAGAACATGAAAATTTCAGCATGGGCCGCGCGAATCTCAGGGCCTCGATTGGCCAAACAGATCTTGGTCTCCCTGATGTCCTTGGCTCTCCTGTTCGCAACGTGGCCTCAGAGCCTGTCCGCCTATCAAGACCCGCAAGCGCCGGATCAAGCTCCGCCGCCGCCCACCGATCAGGCGCCAGGGGCAACCGCGCCGGCTTACGCGCAACAGACTCCCGAACAGTTGCAACAGTTGGTCGCTCCCATCGCCCTTTATCCCGATTCGCTCGTCGCGCAAGTTCTCGCCGCGTCCACTTTTCCCGAGCAAGTTGTCGAAGCCGACCGATTCCTGCAATCGCATCCGGACTTAAAGGGCGACGCTCTGGCTCAAGAGGTGGACCAACAAAATTGGGATCCAAGCGTCAAGGCGCTCGCCGCTTTTCCATCCGTCCTCGGAAATATGGACAAGAACCTATCCTGGACTTCATCTCTCGGCGACGCCTACTACAATCAGGAACAGGATGTGATGGACGCCGTACAAGTAATGCGCCAGAAAGCGCAAGACGCCGGCAATCTCAAATCCACGCCGCAGCAAACCGTAACCGCGGATGACTCGACCATCACCATTCAGCCGGCAAGCCCTGATGTCGTGTACGTCCCCGCATACGATCCGTGGCTGATCTACGGATATCCCGTGGCCCCGTGGCCGGGCTGGTATGCGTATCCCGGAATCTGGTACGACGGTCCGTTCCTCTCCTTCGGAGTCGGCTTCGGCATCGGATTCTTCGGCGGTTTCGGATGGGGCTGGGGTCATTGGGGATTCGATTGGCATAATCACTACGCAGTTTTTAACCACAACAGGTACTACTCTCGGAGCACCGTCTTTTACAACCGCAACAACTTCTACCGTGGCGGCGCCGCGCGCGGCGGATTTGCCGGCCGGCCCGGCGAAGGAAGACCTGCTGCCGGCGGCGCGCGCGCGGGCGATTTCAACCGTCCCGGAGCAGCGCCCAGACCGTTCGGCGGAAGCAAGCCGGCTGCTCGAGGATATGCAGAACCTCGCGGTCAGACTGGCACACGCTCAGGCGCCTTTAGCCACATCGAGCACGGCGGGCAGACAAGAGGATTCTCCTCACGCGGAAGCGCCAGCATGGGTGGCGGCTCCCGCGGCGGTGGCGGATATCACGGCGGTGGCGGCCGTCACTAATCGAAGGCTCGTTTTGTTCCCGGCAGGTCGAGAAATTTAGAAATGGAGAGAATCCATATGCGGCGAACGAAGTGGAACTCCAGCAAATTTCCTTGGGCCAATCTTTCCAAATGTGCTGCGTTGATTATTCTTCTGACGGGCTTCATTCCCGCTCGATCCCTGGCGCAGCAGCAGGGCCAAAAAACATTTTCATCCCCTGAAGAAGCCGCTAAAGCCCTCGTCGCGGCAGCGCAAAGTAACGACGAAAAAGCCATGCTCGAAATCCTCGGACCGGACGGAAAGGAAATCGTCTCCTCGGGCGATGAAACCGAGGACGCTCAGAACCGCGCTAATTTCGCTCAGAAATATCAGGAAATGCATCGTCTGGTGAAGGAACCGGATGGAGCTACGATGTTGTATATCGGCGCGGAAAATTGGCCCACGCCTATTCCGCTCATGCACAAAGGCAATGCGTGGTATTTCGACACGGACGCGGGCAAAAAGGAAATCTTGTACCGGCGCGTTGGCCGCAATGAACTATCCACCATCCGCGTTTGCCAGGAGCTGGCCGCGGCGCAAAAAGAATACTACTCCACGCAGCACAACGAGTACGCTCAGCAAATCTTCAGCGATGAAGGCCAGCACAACGGCCTGTACTGGAAAGCTACCGGAAGCGAACCGCAAAGCCCCATCGGGCCGCTGGTAGCGGGCGCGGTCGCTGAAGGCTACATCAAGGGTGAAAATGGCGCTCCGACGCCCTATCGCGGCTACTTCTACCACATCCTAACTCGTCAGGGGAAAAATGCCCCGGGCGGCGCGAAAAATTACATCGCAAACGGCAAAATGACCGAAGGATTCGCGTTCATAGCCTATCCCGCGGAGTACAGATCCTCGGGCGTAATGACGTTTATAGTTGGCGCAGATGGCGTGGTCTACCAAAAGGACCTCGGCGCGAAAACCAGCACAGCCGCCAAAGCCGTGAACGAATACAACCCCAATTCCAGTTGGCACAAAGTCGAAGACATGCAGGAGCAGACCGCTGACGAGCAAAAATCCAAGTAAAACTATTTTGCAGCGACTCGACTAGCTCACGGAATTACCACGACTCTGCGGCCCGGTTCTTCCTTCCGCTGCCACGCGGCTTCAATATCCGCGAGCGCGACACGCTCGGTCTCGATGCGCAATTCCCCGCGCGCTCCGCGACCTAGAACTTGCTCCATCGCCTCCGCCAGAATCTCGCGCGAAGGAATTCCGGCGGTTCCCAGAATCGTCAGCGCCGTGCTGCGCAGCACCGCGGCCGGTAACGTGATCGTCGCTCCAGCGCTCTCGCCCACTTGCACGAGTCGCGTCTCTTTCGTCACCGCCGCAAATTCGGGCCGAGTCATCGCCGCAAGCAGCGCCTCCGTAGGCGCGCCCCAAACGTAATCGATAATCGCGTCAAATCCATCCGCGCCCGCCTCGCGAGCAAACGCATCCTTGAGGGCGTCTACGGGCTGATCGAGCTGAATGGTCGAGTCCGCGCCCAATTCGCGGAGCCGCCGGAGCCTGCGCTCGTCGCGCCCCGCAGCGATCACGCGCTTGGCCCCAAGCAGCTTCGCGATTTGCACCGCAAGCTGTCCGGTAACGCCAGTCGCTCCCAAAATGAGCACCGTCTCGCCCGCCGCCATCTTCGCGCGATGCGCCAATGTCAGCCATGCAGAAACTCCCGGATTCGGCAGCGCCGCCGCAGTCTCATCGTCAATTCCAACCGGCAGGGCAAAGCAGAACGGCCGCGGCACCACGGTCTTCTCCGCCATCGCTCCGTAAGGCCGCCGCGGCCCGCCGAAAAATACTCGCTTGCCGTCGTCGAGTTCGCCTACTCCATCCATTCCGCAAATCACCGGAAATTCCCGGGGACTCGCATAATGCGCCCCGCTCGCAATCTGCCGGTCAACAGGCTTCAGCGAAGCAGCCCGCACGCGCACAACCACGTCATCCTTGCCTGCCGACGGCTCCGCAAACTCCTCATATCGCGGCGCCCGGCCGAGTGCGTGCAAAACCGCAGCCTTCATCCGTCCTCCGACTTTCAATCGCGGCGCGCCGCAGTGACGGCAGGCTTGTAGATCAGCCCGACCATGATGCCCACCAGCGTCCACTCAATCGGCTCGCTGATGGCTATTTCCAGCGCGAGCTTTCCGCTGATATTCACCGTGGCGTAATTCACTGCCGCGAATGCGCCCGCCATGAAAATGCCAAACAGCAAGCCCAGGCGCGCCCCATTCCATAATCCGTGCGTGGCTTCATAGCCCAGTGCGTAGATCGCAGCGAACACCAGAATCGCCGCGAAGATTCCGGCGAGCCCGATCGGCATGTGGCTTCGAGCTGCCTCACCCGCGCGGTACACACCTTCTGGATAAGGCGTGTAGTCCTTCGCGATCAGCAGTCCATGCACGAGGAATCCGCAGATAAAGAACACAAAAAAAGCGGCGACGGCTGCCAGGACGATCCGTCCGTAATTCATGCGCTCTCCAGTCGTAACTTCCGGCAATTTGAAAATTGAATTGCCGTCACTAATCGCCCACCTTATTCGGATTCGTCTGGGCCCGTCCGGCAGCCGGGCGCGCGCCCGGCTTGGGCCTTCGCAGGCTCGCCGGCGCGTAGTTCGAGCTCTAACCGCGCGTAATCAGAACGAATTCCGACCGGCCCATCGAAGCCAAGCGCGCCCGGCCCCACCGATTCTTCCCAAACCAGCGTGCCATCCGCGAATACTTTCATCTCCGCTCCGTTCATCTCCGCGCGAAGAACGTGCGCGGCCCCGGAACGCAGCGAGGGAACGGCTGAACTGCGCCGCGGCTTGATGTTGCGGTATCCGCGATTGCCGCATTGCGAGCTGCTGTGTTGGCCCGGATTGCTCTTCACCGAAACCACAATCTTCGATTCCGGCTCGATCCTCCACATCGCGTAAACGAGATTGCAAGCATCCTGTGCCCGCAGCTTCAACCCAAACTGCCGCCGCAATTCACCGGAACCGAGCCGCGCCTCGTTTCCGGTCGAGCCGAGATACGTGAAGTCCGCTTCGACAATCTGCGGAGTAGCCTCGTTTACATACGCCCTCATCTTCGGAACTTTCACCGATATCCGCCCGCCAGCTAATTCCTCAATCGCTCCTTCCGTGACGCAAAGATTCCCGCGCGCAACGCGCATCAGTTTGCCGTTCGCGGATTCCAACGGCGCGCCGAGAATCAACGCACTCACCAGCACGAGCCCGAAAACAAAAAGTTCGCGCACGATGCGCACATTCGCTCTCCGCAACCAATCCGCCATTCGCCGCCTCCACAGCAGCGCGGCGAAATCCAAATCACCGCGCCAGACGTTCACCGAATGACCTTATAATCTCCCCGCAAGCCATTCGCACACTAACTTCTAACATGAAGCCCGCGGCCATTGGCGTTCGAATGCATTCCGGATGGGGCGCGCTCGTCGCTGTCACCAACTCCGCCGGCAAGATCGAGGTGATTGAACGCCGCCGCATCGAAGTCATCACCGAAGCAGCGCCGGGCGCGAAGCAGCCCTATCACTTCGCCGCGAATCTCGAACTTCCCGAAGCGCCGAAGTTCATCGCCAAATGTTTCGCAGCCTCAAAAAGCCTGGCCACGCAAGCCCTCCGCGATCTATTGGCCGAACTCAGCGCTCGCCAATTTCGCGTGGCAGGCGCTGCCGTTCTGCTGGCGTCAGGCCGGACTCTGCCTCCTCTCGAAAAAATCCTCGTCGCGCACCCGCTGCTTCATACCGCCGAAGGACAGTTCTTCCGCGAAGTGTTCGCCAAGGCCTGCGAGAGCCTCGCTCTCCCAGTAACCGGCATTCGCGAACGCGATCTCGACGCGCAACTGCAGCAAACATTCGGCAAAGCAGCAACGAAGATGCAGCGCCAAATCTCCGCTGCCGGCCGCGCGCTAGGCCCGCCCTGGACAGCAGATCAAAAAACCGCAGCTCTTGCGGCATTGACACTTCTCGCAAAAAAGCGAAGATGATTCGCGCCATTCGTCACAACTGCGACTCCAGAAAGGTGCCACTCAACATGAAACGACTAGCGCTCCTCACCGCCATCGCTATCTCCATCTTCGTCTGCGTGCCGGCCAGCGCCCAGCAGCAAAAAATCAAAGTCATCGCCGATCAAGACAGCGCCGGCCCCGGCGGCACCAATCTCCTCTCGCTGCTGATGCTGCTGCGCGCGCCGCAGATCGATCTGCTCGGCATCACCACCATCAGCGGCGATCAATGGGTCGAGCCCGCCACGGTCTTCGCGGTCTGGGCCACCGAACAAGCCGGCCGCCCCGACGTCCCGGTAATCAAGGGTGCCGAAAATCCGCTGCTCAACACCCAGCGCGAGCAAGAACTCCGCGAAGCGATGTACGGCTCCTTTGTCGGCTGGCACGGCTCCTTCAATCCCGACGCGCCCAAGCCCAGCGAAACCTGGGCGCCTCCCGGCGGCATGCCGAAACTAAAACCGCGTCCGGGCCGGGCCGCCGATTTCATCATCGACACCATCCGCGCCAATCCCGGCCAAGTCATCCTTTATTGCGGCGGCCCGCTCACCAACATCGCACTGGCCGTGCGCATGGATCCCGGCATCGTGCCGCTCACCAAAGCCATTTACATCATGGGCGGCAGCAGCACCGGAATCCCGTCATTCAATTGGTGGTGGGACCCGGAAGCCGCGGCCATCGTGATGCGCGAGCCGTGGAATGAAATCGTAATCAGCCCCGGCGAGTTGGGCGCGCAAGTCTGGTCGAGCGAGCGGCTGATGCGCCGAGTGGTGGATGCCGGCGGCCCGCTCGCCCAGCACGTGAATCAAATCTATCTGCAAACTCCTCCGCCGCCCGGCCTGACCACGTGGTCCATGATGTGGGACGAGCTGCTCGTCGCCTACATCATCGATCCCACCGTAATCACCAAGTCCGAAGAAATGTACGTCGACGTGGACATCGAGCACGGCCCGCAATACGGCATCATGCTGATGTGGAAGCCCTCGGCCAAGCTTCCAGACTTTCTCCTGCCCTACAGCGGCCCGCGCGCGCCCGATCGCGAGAAATGGGCCGGCCATCTGAAGCCTCCGCCGCAACTCCATCCAGCCTCAGTCCAATTGCAAGCCGACGTGAAGAAGTTCGAAGACATCTTCGTCGAAGCGATGAGCAAATAATGTAGATCGCCTCTGAAGTGTTTGTTGCCACGGCATCCTTTACAGGGGTTGCCAACACATTTTTTAAACTTCAGAGGCACGCTACATTTGACGAGGTTGGCTACATTTTAACTTTGCGGCGGCCTGTCGCGCACGCTTGTTTTGCTGCTTCATAGGCTTGGTTGAGCCACCAGAGTGCGTCTCTTATGTCATCCGTTGAGTGAAGTTCGAATGAGAACCATTTGGCGCCGGGGGCTTGTTTCTCGGAATTTATGCGCGGGTCTTTTTCTGCGCGCTGCGATAGCGCTGGGGGCATGGGAGTGAACTTGAAGATGAAGGAGTTGGGAGAGGTGAGGGCGCGGGTGCGGGGTAATGCCGCGAAGATTACTTTTTCGCGATAGAAGCCGGCTAGGCCGAACATGGGCCGGGAACTTACGCGCGGCCAGGTGCTTAGCTCGTGTTTCAGCATGGCTGACCATTCGCGCATCTCGTCGGAGATGCGGAGGAGCTTTGGGCGCTGGGAAAAGGGCGGCTTTGGTTTGCTAGGCGAGCGCTTTGGCGTGTTTGGGCTCCTGATCGCTGCGGTGAATCGTAACATTCCTTTTTGAATTGTTGATGCGGGGGGCGGGTGGGATTTGCGGATTGCGGGAAGGCTATCGGAAGAACGCAAAAGCTGGAGCAAGAAATTTCAAATTTGAAATTTCAGATTTGAAATGGCTCTGTCGGCATCGTGCTTATTTGCGAGGCCAATGGAAAACCGAGAACGTGGGATCGATTTGCGCGGAGGCAAATGGCAGACGTTTTCGCAGGGGTTACGCCCGCGGGCGGAGCAAGCCCCGCCCCTACAGGGACGAAAAGTCATTTGTCGTGGAGGAAGTCAATAGAGCTATTTCAAATTTGAAATTTCAGATTTAAGAGCGATAAGCGGAAAGCGAGAGGCCGGAACGACCACAACCTGAAAGCGAAAGGCCTCGCCTCTGAAGAGGCGAGCTACATTGAAGACGCGAAATACATTTGGGAGGCGAGTTGCATTACGTCGTGGTTGTGGCGCGGGAGGCTTCGCGGGAATCGGTTAGGGCGGAGGCTAGTTCGGCGGGTTGTTTGATTGGGGGGCGGCAGGTGGTTTCGACGCAGACTAGGGCTTGGGATTGGTTGGCGGGAAGATTGGGGATGGTTTCGTTTAGGGCTGTAGGTAACGAGGCGTTTTTTGCGCTTTCGGGAGTTACGCGTAGGACGGATTTGGCATAGCGGTAGATGTTATTGGCGGTTTTTTCTAGCGCGCTGGCTGCTGGATCGTTTTGCGGGCCGGTCACTACTACTTGTAGGACGTGGCGATCGTGGAGCAGGGCTGCCAGGGCGTAACTCGCGGCGAATAGGCCGAATTGCGGGGCGATTTTTGCGAAGGCTTCTAGGGTTTTTTCGGCCCAGTCGTGATAGAGGCGATTGTTTGTTAGGGCGTACATGCGGTCGCAGAGGATTGCGGCCATGGAATTTGTGCCTGGGGTGGGAGAATCCTGGAACGGTTTGCGGGCTAGATCGAGGCCGCCCATTGCTGCGGCGTCGCGGGAGCGATCGAAGAAGCCGCCGGCTTCGGCGTCGGCGAATTTTTCGATTGTTAGTTTTAGAGTGCGCTCGGCGGATTCGAAATAGCGGATTGCGAGCGTGCTTTCGTAGGCGTCGAGTAATGCTAGACCCATAAAGATTTGATCGTCTAGCGTGCCTTCGAGTGGCGGGCCGCCCACGCGATGCAGGAAACCGCGCTTTTCGTCCCAGGCTTTTTTCAGGATTCGATCGATGGTCTTCAGCGCAAAATCTTTGCAGTCCTGTCGATCTAACACGCGTGCGGCTTCCAGATAGGCGGAGGCGAACATGGCGTTCCAGCTTACGTAGCTGGTGGCGTCGATGGCTGGAGTTTGGCGCTGGCGGCGGGCTTCGAGGAGTTTGCCTTTGGCGCGAGCGATCATTAGGCGAGCGTCTGATTCGCTGAGCTTTAGTTCGCGGGCTACATCTTCGATTGTGCGGGCTACCCAGAGAACATTTTTGGCTGGGTTGTGATGCATTTCTCCGTGGGCTTCTACGTCGTAGTAAAGCTCCATCGCGCGGGATTCTCCTGGGGTTAGCGCGGTGCGGAGTTCTTCTTGCGTCCAGGTGAAATAGTCGCCGTCGTCGTCGAGGGTTTGATCGGCGTCCTGGCTGGCGTAGAAGCCGCCTTGTTTTTGATCGGAGAGGACTTCGTTGACCCACGTGATTATGCCTTCGGCGGTTTCGCGGAAGAGCGGGCGGTCGGTTACTTGATAGCCGTGGAGATAATTTTTCAGGAGTTCGGAATTGTCGTAGGACATTTTCTCGAAGTGCGGGACCAGCCAGCGCTCGTCTACCGAATAGCGATGGAAGCCGCCGGCTAATTGATCGTAGACGCCGCCTTGGGCCATCTTCTCGAGCGTTTTTTCTACTACCGTTAGTAACGCGGGTTCTTTGGTGGATTGATAGCGCTCGAGAAGCAGATCGATCGCGGCCGCGTGGGGAAATTTTGGGGATTGGCCGAAGCCGCCGTTGCGCAGATCGAACATGCGTACTATTGCGCCGACCATTTCGTCGACGGCGCTGGGATCGAAATCGGCGCGGGCGCCTTTGAAGGCTTCGGCTTGGGAAACGGCGTCTTCGATGGCTTTGGCGGTTTTGTCTACTTCGTCGCGGCGGGTGCGGAAGGCTTCGGCTACGCCTAGGAGGATGCGGCGAAAGCCTGGGCGGCCCATGGCGTCGTCGGGCGGGAAATAAGTGCCGCCGAAGAAAGGCTTGCCTTCGGGAGTCAGAAAGGCGGTTAGCGGCCATCCGCCCTGACCCGTCATCGCGCTTACTGCGGCTTGATAGCGTGAATCAACATCGGGGCGCTCGTCGCGATCTACTTTTACGGGGACGTAATGCTCGTTGATGATGGCGGCTAGCTCGGGATTTTCGTAGCTCTCGCGATCGATAA
Organism: Candidatus Acidiferrales bacterium; assembly: GCA_036833535.1. Classification (GTDB taxonomy): domain Bacteria; phylum Acidobacteriota; class Terriglobia; order Acidiferrales; family UBA7541; genus Palsa-147. The sequence continues at coordinate 17,720 of DAITPO010000007.1, forward strand.
CGTGACACCAGTGGCACCAGACGGCGCCTACATCGAGGAGGATCGGTTTGCCTTCAGCGCGGGCGCGGGCGAAAGCGGCGTCGCCCCATTCGTGCCAGGCGACCGGTTGGTGCGCGGCGGAGCGGAGATAGGGGCTGACGGAATCCTTCAGGCTGTTGCCGGCGGATTCATGCAATTTGTCGCTCACTGGATGGGATTTTTGTAGCCGGAGTCGCGCGGATCGATGGGCTTGCGTCCGGAGAAGCCTTCATCCTGGCGATGATAGAAGCGGATGCGATCTTCGCCTAGCCGCCAGCAGAGATAAACAGGCTCGCCGTGGATGCGGGCGGGAAAATCGAGCAGGCCGACGTCGAGATCTTTTACCACGCAGCCGGTGGAGTGAATGCGATCGAGAGAGGCTTGGAGATTGGCGGCTACGCGATCGCGTTCGAGGCGAGTGTTGGCGGCGCGTTCGTAGGGGATGATTACCCCGCCCTGGCGGACGATGCGTTCGGTAAGCGCCAGGATTTCGGATTCGAGGTCGGCCATTTTTTTGCGGATTTCCATGGCTTCGATGAGGACGGGCTCGAGTTCGGCGCGAGTGCGCTCGGCTTCGCCGAGGGTGAATAGTTTTTGTTGTTCTTCGTTTTCTTCGCTCATGCGTTCTCTTTTTTAGCCGCCTATGAATACCATGGTTCTTGAGGGTGGATGGAAATCTGGCTCGTTGATGCGATGGCCTTTTTCTTTTTCGTAGACGGCGTCGCGGATGTCTTCGGCGATTTGCTCGTCGGTGTGGCCGTTGCGGAGCATGGATTTCAGATCGTGATCTTCCTTGCTGAAAAGGCAGGTGCGAAGTTTGCCGTCGGCAGTGATGCGGATGCGCGAGCAGTGGCCGCAGAATGGTTGCGAAACGGGAGCGACTAGGCCGATTTCGCCGCGGCCATCGGCGAAGCGATATTTGCGGGCGGTTTCGCTGCGTTCGTGGGCGATGGGGAAGAGCGGCCAGCGGGCTTCGATCCGGCGCTTGATTTCCGCGGCGGTGACTACGAGATCGCGCGTCCAGTGGCGGTCGGCGTCGAGCGGCATGTATTCGATGAAGCGCATGATTAGATCGCGGTCGCGGGCGAATTCGGCGAAGGATTCTACTTCGTTGTCGTTGATGCCACGGACCAGGACGGCGTTCACTTTCACCGGTTTTAGACGCGAGGACTGGGCGGCGTCTATGCCTGCCATTACTTTGCTGAAGGATTTGGTGCGGGTGATTTCTTCGAATTTGGTTTGGTCGAGGGAATCGAGGCTGATGTTGATGCGATTCAGGCCTGCGGCCAGGAGCTTTTCGAGACGATCGGGGAGGAGATGGCCGTTGGTGGTGATGGAAAGATCGGCTACGCCCATCTTTTTTAGCGCGGCGATGAAATCTTCTACGCCTTCGCGGACTAGCGGCTCGCCACCCGTTACGCGGACTTTGCGGATGCCTTGGGCGATCAGGATGCGGGCGAGGCGCTCGAGCTCGTCCCAGCGGAGGAGTTCGTGGCCGGCCATGTGATTCTCGGGGTCGGCGGAGCGGCAATAGACGCAGCGGAAATTGCAGCGATCGGTGACCGAGATGCGCAGGTCGGTGATGGGGCGGCCGAATTTATCGGTGAGGGGCATCTGGTGATTGGATTCGTGCGAGATGGGGATGGACTCGCTTTGGGGTTGGTTGAGTGCGCTCAATTTAGATTCTCAGGCTCGCGATGGTTCTGTCTTCGGCAACGTGGCACGCGGATGCCGGGCTGAAAGCCCGGCGCTACATAGACCTTCGGAAAATTGAAACGCCCGAAACCTGGTTTGGAATCGGGCGAGAGACGACACCACCGCTGTGGCGATGCCGTCAGATCTCCTTTCCAAACACGGGTGGCCGAGGCGTTTCCGCCCGAACCGTCATCCCGCGATGCGGGATTCGCCTCCTGTCGCGTGGGTTGTCTCCCCGGTAGCGACGGGAGGTCGGAGCAAGGCCATTCTATATCGGGCTGGGCTGCGGGGCAAACTTGGTGGAGGATGCGTAGGACGGGCAAAAAGCGGCCGGGCTGAAGCCGGGTCCTACGTAAGAATCGCACTCGAAAGCGTTACTCCTCGTCGGACATCTATTCCTGATAAGGTTAGGATGTACGGAGCAGTCCTGAGCCAGCGGAATCGAATCTAAGGAAATATGAAAACCTTGGGCTTCCTATCGAAGTTACATTACGCGAGCGCGACGATTCTGGGAGTCGTGGCATTATTGGCGCAGACTGCTGGGGGGCAGGCGCCGAAGAGTGCGCCGACTGCGCAACCGACTGTTCCGGCGACGCAGCGGACTTCTGAAGCTTCGGAGGTTCTGGGCGGATTTACGATTGGGGGGCAGAGATATACGGTGGTGGCGCGAGTGAGGAGCATTTCCGGAGCTAGCGATGCGAAGTTCGCGACCACGCTTGTGGGGCTGGAAATCCGCGACGCGCATCGCGCCGGCGTTTACGCGAAGAGCTTTAATGCGGATGTGCAGGACGGGCGTTTTGCGCGAATTTTGTCGGCATCGGCTTCCGCTTTTGAGGGGGCGGGCGGGGCGTTGCTGGTGATTCGTTATCTCGAAGAGCCTGCAGCGGCGGGCGAGGGCGAATCTTGGCAGGTGTTTGCGCCCGTGAACGGCAAGCTGACGCCTTTGGGAGTGCCGCTGCCGCCGGGCGGAAATGAAAACCTGGCCGTCGGCGGCGTGGTGGCGGGCGTGATGGTGGAAGGCGGAGTGAACGTGATGCCGCTGGTGTCGAAGGCGGAGCCGCTGGAATTTCGTGCGTGGACTGGGAATTTTTATGTTTATGTGCCGGTGCGCATGGATTGGGAGCACGGACAATGGGGCGAAGGCGAGCAGTGCTTTAAGAACGACAAAGGCAGCCTGGAGAAGACGGGTTGCAACATGCGGATTACGGCGGTAGCGCAGCCGTCGCGCGCGCCGGGATCGGTGGTGACGCTTTACGAGGCGCCGGTGGAGGACCGCTTCCACGCGTCTCAAGTTCCGATCGAGAGCGGGACGAAGTTTGAGATTGTGGATGCGCGGGCGGTGGTGAAGTGGAAGGAGAGCGGGGAGCGCGTGTCCTGCCAATTTGAGGATATGTGGCTGCACGTGAGGTTTCACGGGGATTTAGGTTGGATACATTCGGAGACGGATTTTGCGGCGGTGGGATTGCCGGTTGGGAACCCGCCGGAGTAGTGATAGAGTTTTGGGCCGATGCGCATATTTGTGCTGGGGGTGGGGGGCACCGGCTCACTGCTGGCTAAATTGCTGGTGCGACAGGGGCATACGGTGTGGTGCGGCGACCGCGACGTGGAGCGGGCGCGGCGATTTCTGGGCAAGAAAAGCGAGATTGAAGTCTTCGAAGTAAACGCGCGGAATATCTGGTCCATCATTCGCGCGGGCCGCGGGTGCCACCTGCTGGTGAATGCGTCGCCTGCGGTCTTCAATGAGATTATTTTGCGGGCGGCGCTGCGTCTGCGGGCGCATTATTTAGATCTGAATTCGCGTTTGACGCGTAATCACTTTAAGGCCGAGCAGCTTCGCTATCACAAGCGATTCGTGGCCAAGAACCGGATCGCGGTGATCAATGCGGGAGTGGCGCCGGGGCTGACGAATTTGCTGGTGAAGCGCGGGGCGGAATTGCTGGACACGACCGAGGCCGTACACATCCGGCTGTACGAAAGCACGGAGAGCGCTAGCCCGGTTTCGACGTGGTCGCCGGAAGTGGCGTTTGATGAGGCGGTGTCGAAGCCGATTTATTACCGGCACTCGCGATTTCACAAGGGCAAGCGATTCGGCGATCCGGAGAAATTCCGGTTTCCGTCGCCGATCGGCGAGGCTACGGTTTATCTGGCGGCGCAGGATGAAGTGGCCACGCTGCCATACTTCGTCTCGATGAAAGAATTCGATGTGAAGATCGGGGGGAATGATTTCGACCGGCTGCGGCGTTGGTACCGGCAAGGCAAGCTGACGAAATCGCGCGGGCTGGTGCTGAAGCGGTTTCCGAAGACGCTTTCGCCGAAGGCTGTGGCGAAATTGTTCCGGAAGAAAATTCTGGAGAATGCGCGGTTTGCTGCGGCGGTGCTGGTGCGCGGGGTGAAGGCCGGGCAGCCGATGATGATTCGATGGGACGCGGGATTTTTGAGCTTGTTCCAGATTTTGCGGCGCGGGATACATTCGACGCCGATTTCTTATGCTACGGCGCATCTGGCGGCGCTTTTCGTGCGGCACATGCCGCGAGATGCAGGCGTTTATCCGCCGGAATCGCTGCCGGGAGAAGTGCGCCGCGAAATCATTGCGGACGCACGATCGAAAGATATTCGCATTTCGCTGAAGATGATTCCCCTGAAACATGTCGAGGAAGACGAATAAAAAGACAATCCAGTGCATCTATTAAGACGAGGAGGTGTTCTCGCCGATGCGTACGCGTGTGGTCAAGGTAGCCATTTTTTTGCTTCTGATCGTTGCGCTGGCATTCATTGCTGCAACGCAAATCAATTTGAGCGCACTGCCGGAACCTGGGCCGTTCGAGACGCGAATGGCGACGGCGTCGAAGCGGTGGATCATCGCGCGAGCGGCGCGGAAGACTGTGCCGGCGGAGCCGAATGGGACCGCAGCGGACCAGGAGAATGGAGACATGCTGTACGGCATGGACTGCGATTCGTGCCATGGGAAGGATGGGCGGCATCCGACTTCGACCGGACAGTGGATGTATCCGCGCGTATTGGATCTGGGTTCGCCTGAGGTGCAGGGATGGTCGGACGCGGAATTATTTTGGATTGTGAAGAATGGGGTGAGATTTTCGGGGATGCCGGCGTTTGGGAAAGTGCAAAACGATAAGGAGATTTGGGACCTAGTGCATTACCTGAGGTCGCTGAAGGCTGGAGCGGCGCTAAGCAAGTAAAGTAGCGCCCGCGTGCCTGCCGGCATCTTGCGATTACTGGCGTCGGTAAGGGTCGCGATTGCGCGCGGTTCGCAGCCTAACAAGAGATCGCGTGTGGTGGAGCAGCGTGGTCCGCGCGTGACTGCTGCAAGTAGCGAAATTGAGACCGTAAGATGCCGGCGGGACGCCGGCGCTACCCGACTCGGGAAATATCTGCTTCCGGTTTTGGCCCGCAATTTGGCGGATCTGCTGGAATTCCGAACGTTTCGATTTTTAGCAACTCGTTTGTGCCCGCGAGCGTCTAAGTAGCTGTAGTCGAAATTGCTGCACAAACTAAAACGAGAGGTTTAGGAGAATAAAATGAACAGGAGAACGAACACCGTGGGCCGGTTGTTTGGCACTGGCGTTCTGGCGGTCGTTCTTGGTCTGACCGCCGTTCCTTACGCCAGCGCTGCGATAAATCCGTCTAATAATGGCAATCATACTTTGGCGCCGAGCGATACGAAGCAGTACGAGAGCTGGTTGAAGGAAAAGGTGCGGCACGAACTCGTGATGCTGCCTTATTTGTCCGTGTTCGACAATTTGCAGTATCGCGTGGACGGTTCGACCGTGACTTTGGAGGGCCAGGTGCGCAATTCCGCGCTGAAGCCCGACGCGGAAAAAACCGTGAAGCGCATCGAAGGCGTGACCAAGGTGGTGAACAACATCGAGGTGCTGCCGCTTTCACCGATGGATGATCAGATCCGCCGGCAGACGTATCGAGCGGTATTTGGGTTTGCGCCGCTTGGGCGCTACTCGATCGAGCCGGTACCCTCGATTCACATCATCGTGAAGAATGGGAACGTGACGCTGGAAGGTAAAGTGGCGAACCAGGGCGATAAGGATGCTGCTTATCTTCGGGCGAATGGCGTGCCGAATGTCTTTTCGGTGACGAACAATCTGGTTGTAGATAACAGCTAACGATTCGTTGGGATGTACGGGCGGAGAGGCGCGAGTCTCTCCGCTCTTTTTTTTGTGCGGAGTAGTTTCGGCGAAGATTCTCGCTCCGTTGAGGCTTCGAACGACGAGGCAGAGCACGGCGTTATCGGGACGATTGAGTCCGCGGTTGAGTGCGGCGTTGGTCGGCCGGCGTGGTCGTAGGATGCCGGCGGGGACGCCGGCGCTACTTGGTCTCGCCTGAGTGGAATTCGGTCCACGGGCCGGCGTCCATATCGCGTAGCGAGGGGGCTTCCCAGGAATATTCTGGGTGGGCTTTCAGGAAGACTGCGGCTTTGAAATCGCCGCCGCAGGGGTGGCCGGCGCGGGCGATTAGGGTCATGTTTGCGGCCATTTTGCTGTCGGCGACTTTTCCTTGGACCGCGCCCATGGGGTCGAACGGCTCCAGCTCCCAGGCTTTGGAGCCGGAGGGATCGGCGTCCATGTGGCCGCAGAGAGTGCGGCCGCTGGGGCCATCTTTGCCGGTGAAAGTGTCGTGATGATCGGAGAGCATAATTTCGGCGAGCGAGACGTCGATCTTACCTTTTGATTGCTCCATCAATTCGTTCCAGCGCTTGTGGCGGGCGTTCGGCGAGGCATCGGCGTCGTTGTTGTCCCAGACTGTGTCCTTCTTCTGCACTTCGGGATCGCTTACGAAATTCGAGCTGACGTAGACACCGTCTTTGGTGCGCCAGACGCGGTGGGCTTTGAGGCCGAGTTCGAATTGCGCGATCTCGCCTGTCTTGCGATCGCCGAGGAGCCAATCGTTGGCGTAGCCGCCGTTGTTGCCGTCGAGCATGATTTTCATGTAGTCGTCGATGTTGTCCGCGTACTGCATGGCTTTGCGGGCGCGGACGAATTCGGGCTTGCCATTGGGGTCCCAGCCTTTAAATCCGGAGATGGTGGTCTCGGTGACCATCAGGCCGCCGGAGTTTTCGCCGAAATCATCGTCGCTGACGATCACGCCGGGATAGCCATCCATGATCATTCTGTAGCCGTGCTCGGGAGCGATATCGAAGATCACGCGCCAGCGCTCGCCTTGCAGGTAACTCGTCCAATTGTTGTGGGCCATTACGATTTGGCCGTCTTTGGTCCAGCTTCCGGTGGCGACGAAAGCGCTGCAATTGCCGGGGCTTTGGAGGTGCGGGGCGTCGGCTACTTTTTCTTTTTCGTTGAACCACGGCGTGTAATAGCCCGGAAGTTCCATGAAGGCGTTGATGGCGACGAGGTCGTCGATATCGATTTGCACGCCGTGGGCTTGCGCGCCGGCTACGATTCCGTTCAGTTCTTGCTGATATTCGGCGTCGATGTGCGGCCAGAGCATGTCGTGCGCGGCTTTGCGGAAGAAGGACCAGTCGCGCTTGGTGGTGTGGGTGTCTTCGAGCTTTACGGAGGCGAAGGCATCCGCGAGTTCGGGGGCCAGGAGATAGCCGTGTTGGTAGCCGATTTGATCGGGAGTGCCTTGCAGATGAACGTAGGTCCATTTGCCGCGCTCGAAACGATAGGCGCCTGCGAGGCGCGCGTCGTTTGCTCCGGAGCGGCTGGAGGCGGCTACTGTCGCGGCGATCTGTTGGCTGTCGCGCTTCACCATATAGAGAGCGGCGATGCAGAGGCATAGCGTGACGGCCACTACGACGGGCAGATTGCTGCGCTTGGGATTCATGCTGGGCCTCCGGAGAATTGAGGTGAATTTCGGAGCCATATTAGGCAGGGGGGAATGGCAAGTCAATCGGACGGAAGTGTCGCGTTGCTGCACGTGGGCGCAGGGCTGGTTGATTGTGACAAAAACGCCGGCTGGCAGCCGGCGCTACGGGAGCCAACTAACAGCAGCGATTGATTGTTGAATATTTTCTGCGGAGTGAGTCGGAATAGAATTCTGTGCGGGTCATTTTTTTGAGGGCTGACGAGTTTGCGCGGCTTTCGTTTGCGGCGCAGTGGCGCAAATAATTCTCGTAGGCTGCGTCGCCGGTTACTTCGCGGAGCCAGTGCCAGGCTTTTCGCAATGCGCGGCTCGCTCGTTCCATTCCTTGCGGCATTAGTCCCCCTCGGCCCAGCGCGTCGGTACGTATGGAGCTTCGTTCAGCGCGGCCTGTTTGCCTGCAAATAGAATCCCGGCCCAGACGGTCAGAGCCTCGAACAATAGCGCGCAGACCATTAGCGCCAGCACTCCTGTGACTGCGGCGTCCAGGCGATTGTTGAAAATGAGTCGTTGCGTTGCTGCGATGCGATCGGGCGGAATTGCGCCGGTGGCAATTTGGGAGGCGAGCAAATTTGCTTGTGCGAGAAATCCGAGTCGCGGACTCGCGTCGAAGATTTTCTGGTAGCTGGCGGTCATGGTGACGGCGACGAGCATGGCCATCGGCGCGAGCGTCACCCAGATCCATTTCAGCTTGCCCATTTTGAGCAGGATGGTTGTGCCGACCACTAGCGCGACCGCTGCGAGCAATTGATTGGCGATTCCGAATAGCGGCCAGACGGAGTTGATTCCGCCCAGCGGGTCCTGAACGCCTTGCCACAGGAAATATCCCCAAGCGCCGCAGATGAGTGCGCTGGAAATCAAAATCCCGGGAATCCATCCTCGCTGGCCTAGGGGTTTCCAGATGTGGCCGCCGAGTTCCTGAACCATGAAGCGGCCCACGCGAGTGCCGGCATCGAGCACAGTAAGAATGAAGAGAGCTTCGAACATGATTGCGAAGTGATACCAGATGCCGAGGAGGCGATCTCCGCCTATGGTGCCGCTGAAGATTTGGGCCATTCCGACGGCTAGCGACGGAGCGCCGCCGGTGCGGTCGAGCAGTGTGCGCTCGCCGACGCGATGCGCGAGTGTGATGATGGCGTGAGGATCGAGCGGAAAGCCCCATGAGTGAATTACTGCGGCGGCCGCCTCGGGCGTCTTTCCGACGATTCCGGCCGGAGCGTTGATGGCGAAATAGACGCCGGGCGAGAGCACGCAGGCGGCGATCATGGCCATCACGCCGACGAATGATTCCATCAGCATGGCGCCGTAGCCGATCATGCGCGCGTGGGATTCGTGCAGGATCATCTTGGGAGTGGTGCCGGAGGAAATCAGAGCGTGAAAACCGCTGACGGCGCCGCACGCGATGGTGATGAAGCAGAACGGGAAGATTTTTCCGGCGAAGACTGGGCCTGAGCCATCGATGAAGCGCGTTAGAGCGGGCATCTGCAGCGTCGGGCGGACGAAGAGGATGCCGCCGGCGAGAGCGACGATGGCGCCGACCTTGATAAAGGCGCTCAGATAATCGCGAGGCGCGAGGAGCAGCCAGACGGGTAGAGCTGAGGCTGCGAAGCCGTAGATGATGATGGCGATTGCGAGAGTTGGGCCTGAGAGAGTGAACGCTTGCGACCATGAGGGGGAGGCGTTGACCCATTGCCCTGCTACGACTGCCACGAGCACCAGGGCTACGCCGATCAGCGAGGCTTCGAGGATGCGGCCGGGCCGTAGAAAGCGGAGATAGATGCCCACTAGCACGGCGATGGGGATGGTCATGGCGAGAGTAAAAGTGCCCCACGGCGAATCCTTGAGCGCTTTCACTACGATCAGAGCTACGGCGGCTAGCAGAATCACCATGATGGCTAGGACTGCTAGAAGAGCTAACATTCCGCCGCGCTTCCCTACTTCTTCGCGTGCCATTTGACCTAGAGACTTTCCATTGCGGCGCATGGAAAAGAAAAGAGTGGTGAAATCCTGTACACAGCCGCCGAGGACCGCGCCGAGGATTAGCCAGAGAGTGCCGGGGAGGTAGCCGAATTGAGCCGCGAGCGTTGGGCCGACGAGCGGGCCGGGCCCGGCGATCGCGGCGAAATGATGGCCGATGAGGACCCATTTGTTTGTGGGGACGAAATCTTTGCCGTCTTCGAGGCGCTCGGCGGGAGTGGCGCGGGTGTCGTCCAGGGCTAGAACTTTTGCGGCGATGAAGGAGGAATAGAAGCGATAGGCGACGACGTAGGTGGCTACAGCGGCTACTACGAACCAGACGGCATTTAGGGGTTCCTGCCGCTCAAATGCGATCGCGGCTAAAGCGGCGGCACCAGCTAGCGAGATCCCGGTCCACAGGATTGTTTTTAGGAGTCTATTCATACTGGACAAGTGCCGGGGATGATGGTTGATGTGTCGGGCTGAAGCGCGGCGCTACAAAAGTCGCGGTCATGGCTTCCACTTTGCTGATTCCGTGAATTGATATAGCGGGAGCACGTCGCGAAATACTTTTGTTGCTTCGCCTGCGAAATTTGGGCGCGTGGCGCTGGCGGCGGGAAATTTTCTACGCACAATCCAGGCTTTCAGCCTCTTCCATTCCTCGGGAGTTATGGGCCAGCCCGAATGTTTGATCCAATCGTTCTTTTCGCTGGAGTACCAGTAACTTTCGTACTTTCGCCCGAGACGCTTCCTCTGCTTTTCGAGCCATTTGCCGTGTTGCTTTCCGCGGGAGATTCCTACTCGCGCCAGGCCACTCTCTTTGCCCTCGAAATAATTGCGGAAGCCTGCCGTCGCGCCGTCGGTCGACGCTCCGACGTAAAGGGTTGCGCCGCCGTTCTGGCGCGCTTGCTGCGTGCGGAAGAGCACATACATCTGCGTCTTGTACGGCGTTTTGTCGCGCGCGAATCGAATGTCGCGGTTGATGCGGGAGAAATTGTCTCCGCTGCGCCCGGTCACATAGATATTGGGATCGAGCTTCGTTGCTGCCGGAGCGAGTTGTTCGAGCAGGGCGCGAAACGGTTGGACGATGCATGCTTGGTAGCGCTCGCGATTGGCGTCCATCCAGAGTTTGTTGTTATTGCGGCCGAGTTCGCGAAGGAATTGAAATGTTTTCGCGGTCAGGGCCTTCGTCTTCGCTGCCATGTCAGAATCTCCGTGCCTGCGGCGCCGTTGCCGAAGCGCGATTGTACTCGGATCGCGGCCGCCGTGAAGGCTGCTTTCCCGGGTAAGCGCCGGAGTTGCGCCCCTTGCGATTCGTACTCGCTATGATAGTTTCTTTCGGCGAATCGGACCGCGGCCTCCCCGGGGCGAGCGACCGCCGCACGATTCTGAGGTTGCGCCGCGCCCCGGCGCTCCATTCGATCATTCCTGGAGGCGTACGATGACGAAGGCGTCCGGCTGTCTACGTATTTGGTGCGCGGCGATCCTGGCGGTTGCGTTTTGCGGAAGCGTGCGCGCTGCGGACAAACACCCGTTCGGAATCGATGATGACTCCGCGCTGCGCCGGGCGCGAGCCGTGGCGGTCTCTCCCGATGGGAAGATGATTCTTTATGACGTTTCGCACGCGGGCATAAAAGGGCCGCGCGTGCATGAGTGGCGCTTGATCGATGTCAGCGGCCTGAACTCGCGCAAGCTCGAGCTTTCGGAACATTTCACGCCTTCGGGTTTTACGAAAGAGGGTGATGCTCTCTATGGAATCGAAGAGATCGATAAGCTCGGCCGGTTGTCCATCGTGCCGCTCGCGCCGGGAAAACCAACTATAACGCTGTCGTTTCCTTCCGGAGTGCGGTCGGCGTTTATTTCGCCGGACGGGACGCGCCTTGCTGTGCTGGCGAATCCGGAGGCGAAGGATCCTCTCGCTGAGGTGCATCACGTGGTGGAGGATGCGCAGACTTCCCTCTACGTGATCGGGGTGCACGGCGAGAATGGCGCGTGGTGGTGCCCGGCGCTGAATTACATCGGCGACGTTGCGTGGTCGCTTGACGGCCGGGAGATTGCCGTCGTCACCGCGACGCCGAAGATTGGGCATCACGATCTACATTCGTACATTGACGTGTGCAGCGCTTCGGGCGCGCGACGCGTTTCGGAGATCGCGAGCGCGACGGCTGGCATTGCGTGGGTGGATGGCGGGCGGGAGTTGGCCGTTGCGAGCACCACCACCGCAGTCCTTACGCCGGAACACATCTTTACGGTTCCTGCGAGCGGCGGGGCGTTGACCGATCGCACTTCCGATTTAGCCGGCTCGGCTTTGACTGTGACTTCCGATGCACACGGCGGAGTTTGGGTGGAGACGCACCGTGGCGTGATTACGGACATTGATTCATTTCGTGACGACAAACTGGTGCCCATGTTTCGCTGGCCGGAAGGCGCGATCGCGGGCCCTCCTGTGAACACAGCATTTTCGAGCTCGCCCGACGTTGCGGCGTTTGCCGTAGGCGATCCCTCGCATGCAATCAACGTCGCGGTTGTGCGCGATGGCAAGCTGGAGAAAATCACGCACGAAGGCGACGATACTCTCGCTTCGGTGGATCTTGGCGAAGTGCGCGTGGTGCACTGGACGGCGAAGGGTGGTACGAAGATCGAAGGAATTGCCACGTTTCCGGCGGGATACGATTCAACGAAGAAGTATCCCTTTCTCGTTCTGCCGCACGGCGGGCCGGAAGCCAACGACACCTTGGACTTCGATTACTTCTCGCGGTTGATTTCGGGGCTTGGCTACGTGGTGCTGCAGCCACAATATCGCGGCTCGACGGGTTATGGGTCGGAATTTTTGGCGGCAATTTATCAGCACTTTGGCGACCGGGCTTATAGCGACGTGGACAGCGCCACGGATTTCGCGATTGCGCAGGGCTGGGCCGATCCCAATCGGCTCGCGATCTTCGGATGGAGCGCGGGCGGATTCATGACGTCGTGGACGGTGACGCAGACGCATCGTTACAAAGCGGCGATTGAGGGCGCGGGCATCACGGATTGGTTGAGCTTCATTCCCACGAGCGATATTTGGCAGGTGGACTACGACGCTCGGATGCAGGAAAAAGATCCCACGCCGCTGCTGCAATTTTCGGCGGTGATGCACGCGGACGCGGTGACCACGCCGCTCTTGATTCTTCATGGCGAAGCGGACATCCGCGTGCCGACATTTCAGGGGCGGGAATACTACATTTTGCTCGCGGAACGCGGGAAGACAGTTCGCATGGTGACTTATCCCGGCTCGCCGCATTTCCCGATCCTGGGTGAGCAGCGGCGTGACGTTTTTAAAGAGGTGGCGGATTGGTTGGCGCGATATAACCCGTAAATGTTCGCCGTGGACTCCGACGAGACAGAGCCGCGGAATCAGATGCCGGACGATTCCCTGTATACATTGATGTACAAAGAAAAATCGGAGGGCTTTGCGAAATGACGAAACGATTTTGGCAGATGTGCGCTTTGGCGGCTTTTGTCGGTGGCTCGCTCTACGCACCATACGCACGGGCACAAGCTACTGACGCGAAATCTGCCACTGCACCTGCGAAGAAATCGCCGTGGAAGCCCGACGACATGGTGTTCACCGAGAGCGCGAGCGGCTTCCGGATCTCGCCTGACGGGAAATGGGCGGTTTGGGTGAAGGGATCGGCGGATAAGGACAAAGATGCGCGTATCAGCAATCTTTTTCTTTCGAGCCTCACTGAGAAAAAAGAAATTCAGCTTACGCGCGGGACGGATAGCGTTTCAGGGCCGCGCTGGTCGCCTTCGGGCGAGATCATCGCATTTCTGAGCACGCGGGCGCTGCCGAAACCGAAGCCCGATTTCGCGCCGATGCAGCTTTGGCTGATCAATTCACGCGGGGGCGAGGCTTGGTCCGTGACAGAATTTGAAAAAGGGATCAAGGGGTTTGAGTGGATCGACAACGACACGATTCTTTTTAGCGCGGAGGAAGATGCTTCGCTCTACGAACGCGGCGCGAAGGAGCGCAAGGACGATACGACGGTGGTGGACGATGAGCCGCACGAATCGCCGGTCCGTTTGTACAAATTCTCGATCAAGGACAAGAAGGTGTCGCGCGTTACCGACAATACCGACTGGATCGAGAATTTCGATGTTTCGCGCGACGGCAAATGGGTGGCGGCTGTGGCTTCACGCGAATTGAGTTACGCGTGGGATCAGAAAACTGCGCCGGCAACTTATCTTGTGGAGCTTTCTACCGGCAAGCGCACGGAAATATATCCCGACGGGAAGATTCGTCCGTATTTTGTTCGCTGGGCGCGGGACAATTCCGGATTTTATGCGCTTGCGCCGTATTCGAGCGATCCGCGATTTTTCACGGCGACGATTAACAAGCTTTATTTTTATGACGTCACGGCGTCGAAGAGCACAGAAGTGAATCTCGATTGGGATCGCTCAATCGAATTTAGTTTCGAGACGACGAGTGATGGATTCATCGCGCTGATGGCTGACGGCGTTTATTCCAAGCCGGCGCGCTACACGAGGCACGGAGCGACATGGTCGCGCGAATGGATCGCCGGGGATCAGCCGCGGAATTGGTTCAGTTTGGCGGTGGGTGACGACGATCATTCCTTTGCGTACGAATACACTACGGCAAGCACCCCGGAGCAGTGGTACCGCGCGCGGCTGGACGGGGCAAAAGTCACCGGCGCAGTGCAATTCACCGATCTAAACGCGCAATACAAAGAGAAGACCATCGCGAAGACCGAAGTTCTCCACTGGAAGGGCGCGAATGACGATGACGTCGAAGGGATTCTGTACTATCCGCTGAACTACGAGGCGGGGAAGAAATATCCGCTCATCACCGCCACGCATGGCGGGCCTGCGGGCGCGGATCACGATGCCTGGGATGAAAACTGGGCGTACTCGCAGAATCTGCTGAACCAGCGCGGCGCGTTCATTTTGAAGACGAACTATCACGGCAGCAACAGCTACGGGTTGAAGTGGGTTGAGTCCATCTGCTGCGGGAAATATTACGACCTCGAAATTCCTGACATCGAGAAGGGCGTGGACAATTTGATTGCGAAGGGGCTGGTGGACCCGGAGCGCATCGGGGCGCTGGGTTGGTCGAATGGCTCGATTCTTTCGATTCAACTCATGGTCGTCGATCCAGATCGCTATAAGGCCGCGGCCGTCGGCGCGGGCGACGTGGAATGGATCAGCGACTGGGCCAACGTGGATTTCGGAGAGTCCTTCGATGACTATTATTTCGGGAAGTCGCCGATTCAAGACCCGGAGCTCTACATTCGAAAATCGCCCATATTCAAAATGGACCGGGTGAAGACTCCGACTCTGATTTTCTTCGGCACCGTGGACCGCAACGTTCCGACCGAAGAAGGTTGGACGCATTATCGGACGCTCTACTCTCTCGGCAAAGTGCCGGTGCGGTTTTTGCTTTTCCCCGGCGAGCCGCATGGGCCTCGGAAGCTTTCGCATCAACTGCGAAAGGTGACCGAGGAGATGGCGTGGTTCGACAAGTATCTCTTCGACGCGAATCCGCCCGAGAATGAAGCTTTCAAGAAGGATTCGCCGTTGGCTACGGCGCTGCGGCGGCGATTTGTGGCGAAGACGGGGACGCTTTACGGCGTCGAGTTGCCCGTGGCGAAGACGACCTCGAGCACTCCTGCGCCGCCGACGGTGATTCCGGAAGTAGTGAAGCGCGGCGAGATCGAAATTGGGCGATTCGAGGTAACGCGGGCCCAATACGCTGCGTTCGACACGAGCTATAAAATCGATGTCGGTACAGAAAATTATCCGGCGAATGGGATTTCGTTCGATCGCGCCAAAGCCTACTGCCTATGGTTGAGCGGTGTTTCCAATCAGACGTATCGCTTGCCGAACGAATCCGAAGTAGCCGATCTCTACAAGGATCGTCCTGGCGAGAACACGCTCGATTATTGGGCCGGCTACGCAATCAATCCTGAGGACGCGCAGCGCCTCGAAGATAAGGTCAAGCAGATCGCCGGGACCGCGCCGCTCTTGAAAGAAGTTGGAAGCTTCTCAGGGCAGGGCGATGAAAACGAGGAATTGATTTTCGATCTCGGCGGAAACGTGGCGGAGTGGGCTATCGCCGCGGATGGCTCGGGCAAGACGCTTGGGGGCAGCGCGGATCGGCCGTCGGATTCGAAAGCGCGCTACCGGCCTGCCGACGGCGATTACACGGGCTTCCGTGTGATTCGCGGTGCGGCGAAATCGAAGTAGCGAGACAAGCCCAACCAGATTGGCTCTTGTGCGCGAGCCGCCCGGCTCGTAGGCTGCACTTATGAGCGAATTCACCCCAACACCGCGCACGCAAGTGCGCCGGCTGCCCGATCGCGGCCGCTACGACTCCGAAACGATCTATCGAATCCTCGATGAGGGATTTTTGTGTCACGTGGGATTCGTCGTCGATGGCCAGCCGTTTGTGATTCCCACCGGTTACGCGCGCGTGGGCGATGCGATTTATCTGCACGGCTCGGCGGCGAGCCGCATGCTGCGGACTTTAGCCGGCGGCGTGCAAGTTTGCGTGACTGTGACGTTGGTGGATGGGCTCGTGCTGGCGCGCTCGGCGTTTCATCATTCGATGAATTACCGGTCGGTGGTCATACTCGGGACGGCTCATGCGGTCGAGGATGCCATGGAAAAGGCGCGCGCGCTCGAGGCCTTCACCAATCACGTCGTGCCGGGCCGATGGGATGCGGTGCGGCCGGTGCGCGATTCGGAGGTGAAAGCGACTTCGGTGTTGAAGCTTTCTCTGCAGGAAGTCTCGGCGAAAATTCGCACTGGGCCACCGAAAGATGAGACAGAGGACTACGCGCTTCCGATTTGGGCTGGTGTTCTGCCGTTGAAATTGGCGGCGAGTGCGCCGATTGCAGATGTGAATTTGCCAGATGGGGCGAAGGTGCCGGAAATCTTGAAGAATTATTCGCGCGCGGCAGTGGCGAACGGGAAGCAGCCGTGAAGAATGCCGGCCTGAAAAGCCGACGCTACAAAATTCGTCGGCTAGTGGCAGCCGCAGGTTCGCGGAGTGCAGCCGCAGGAGGCATCCGTTGATGCGGCAGAGCTGGGGCTAGTCGAGGCGCTCGAGCCGTTGCCGCCGTTATGCGCCGCGAAAACGGAGAACTGAATGCTCTGGCGTTTGCTGCCGCATTTCGGACATTCCACTTTTGAGCCGTTCGACATCACGATGCGCTCGTGGCGCGATTGGCAATCTTCGCAAACATATTCGTAGATCGGCATGGCTTAGAGATCCTCTGCAGGAAAAATGCTATACGCCGGCTGCGCGCGATTCAAGCTCCTCTGCGCTGTCCGCCTTAGCTCCTTCCAGCGCGAGCCATTCCTCGGCGAGGATAGCGTAGAGATACGAATCGCGCCATTCGCCCTTCTGGAGAACATCCTTGTGAAAATTGGCCTCGCGGCGCATACCGAGTTTTTCCATCACGCGATAGGAAGCTACGTTGCGCGTGTCGCAAGTCGCACAAATCCGACGCAGGCCGAGGCGGCGAACCGCCGCGTCAATTAGAGCGTGCGCGGCTTCGGTGGTGTAGCCCTGGTTCCAGTAGCGGCGATTCAATGAATAGCCGAAGTCCGCGGTCCTGGTGCGCTCGTCCTTCACGTCGATGCGAATCGTACCGATGAGGCGCTTTTCACTCTTTAACTCGATCGCCAGCGTCACGGAATGCTCGAGCCCGTGCTCCTGCTCTTTCAGCCAGCGGCGCAGCACTGCCTGAGTCACGTCGTGCGTGTTCGGTCCCCAGTCGGTGAAGCGCACGACTTCGGGATCGCACGCGTATTCGTGAATGTCCGGCTCGTCGCTGATCCGGAATTCGCGCAGAATCAGCCGGTCAGTCTCGATTGGAAACCAAGGCTCCATGGATTCATGTTAGCCCGGCTCGCGGTACCATACAAGGCGCGTCAGACGGGAGATGGACTTGTCGGCAATCGAGAAACAGCCTCGGTTTCTAAAGGCCGCTTTCATCTTCGGTGTGCTGCTGGCCGTCGCGTTCATCATTGCAATCTTGAGACTTCCGGTGATCTTAATCGTTGGCCGCGCGCACATGTTCCAGCGGAGCTTTCCGGAACTTTCGCAACTACCGGTTCCCCTGGGCGACACGTCCGCCACACAAGCGAAGGGCATTCCGTTGTCCGCGTTCGGATGGGAATTCGAAGCTCCCTGGCAGCGGGTCTCAAACACACGAAAATTAGAACAAATTGAAAGCACTTCCTTCGAAGGAGGCCAGTCGGTAGCGCTCTTGAACCCGAGAGACTCGCTCGCGCCGAGCATCGGTCAAGTCGCGGAAAGCAAGAAGCAAGGAAGGCAGTCTCAGTTTGAGGCTGAATACGGAAAAGACGCGACGACCTCGGACTACGATTTTGAGAACGCTCTGCTTAATACTAGGGTCGAGGATCTTTCCTTGTTCATGTCCTATAAGCGCGCGCAAAGGAACTGGAGCCTACTTTTTCTGAAGAGCCTCGATCTCCCAAGCGGAAACTCAGGATTGTTCTCGTTTTCGTTCGTAAACCTGCATGGATTCCAGATAGGCGACCCAGCGAGGACGCGCAGGATCGTGATTCACGGATACGATCTAAAGGAACACGCAGCCGCACTTATCATCTGGATCAACGGCCAATCTTCCCTTTTGCAGCAAAGCGAAATAAACCGAATACTCAAGACGCTTCACTTCGTATCCACACCGAGCCAGCCGTGACACTCTTCATCGCTCACCTTGAAAACAAAACGCCCCGGCCATGGTGACCGGGGCGCTGAATAGAACGAATTGAGTGTTGGGCGTTAGTCGCCGGCGACGGCGGCTTGCTCGGCTTCGGGCTTTGCGGCGTCCGGCTTCGCGCCGTTGCCGTTCCCATTGCCGTTGGAGTGGCCATTGCCGTTCGAATGGCCGTTGCCGTTGGCCGGCGCGATATTCGTCAAGCCGACTTGTACGCTTGGCGTGGCTGCCTTGATGGCTGCTACGCTGCCGATCTGCACGACCGTCTCCGGGGCCTTCTTCAGCACCAGTTCTTCGTAAATCTTGCGGACCTTGGCGGCTTCTTCCATGGCCTGACGGCGGCGGATGCGGTCTTCCTCGGCCGCGGTCAATGGAATGTCGTGCTCGAGATGGCGAATGCGCGCGGCATCGTCGGCGTCGATCCTCAATGAATGTTCGTAGCTGTTGAGATCAACTTTCTTGCCCTTGGCGTAAATCTCGTGCTTGCCGTGGGTCTTGTACCACTGCGCGACGGTCGCGTTCTTGTACATGTTCTCGATAATCTTCCGCCAGCCGATGCCCGTGTTGTACGCGCAGAAGGAAATTTCGCCCTGCTGCGTGGCGTAGGGAATGATGCACATTTCTGTGCGGCGGAAATCGTAGTTGAAAAGATCCTGGAACCACATCCCGGCGATGAACAAGAAGTTCCAAGGATCGCTCTTGCGGCGCTTCATGGCGTCTTCATAAGTGCGATCCGGGCTGGTGCGGCCGTACTTCGTATCCGCACCCTTCGTGAGCGCCCAGGTTTTGTCGAACTTCTTGAAGAGGTCATAGAGCGCGAGGCTTGGCGGCGCTTCAAACGGCTTGTAGTTCTTGAGCAGCGCCATGGCCATCATGAAATTCGAGAAGCCCTTGCCGCGCGCCGCGTCTGTCACTGCGGTGACGTCCTTGACGAGCTGCGGGGTGTCGAGGAAACGCGGGACCGGCGCCCATTCTTTCGTTTCCTTGTTGATCATAATCGCCGTTCCGACGCCGCAATTCGGGTGGCAGCCGCAGCTCAACGAGCCCCACTGCGAATCCGGGCCGTGAGCGAGATCCGAGAAGCCGGCAAATACGCTGACCAGTGAAATCGGGAACCAATCGCGCGTCGGCTCGATCTTGCCGACCTGATTGCTGACGTCCTGCGCGAGATGCGAAAGCGTATAACGCTGGCGCATCCGGCGTTCGGGAGTGATTTCCTCGTCGCGTCCGGTGAAAGAGACGGGCTGGAACGAGACGAACGCGATTTTCTTCGGGTTCTCCATCGCGAACTTGACGATCGGGCCGACTTGATCGTTGTTCACGTTATTGACGATCGTGGTGACGAGGACGATTTCGATGCCGGCCTCGTGCATGTTTTCGATGGCGCGCAGCTTCACATCGAACAGGTTTCCGACCTGGCGATGGCTGTTCGCGTCGTTGCCAATGCCGTCAAATTGCAGGTAGGCATAGCGCAAGCCCGCTTCAAAAGCCTTCTTGCTGAAATCCTTGCTCTTGGCGAACTCGATGCCGTTGGTGGCCGCCTGCACGCTGTTGTAGCCAACCTTGCGCGCATAGCGCACCGCATCCAGGAAATAAGGATGCATGGTCGGTTCGCCGCCAGAGAACTGCACCGACATCTGCCGGCGCGGCTTGATCATCAGCGCGTTATCCAGAATTTCCTGAATCTCTTCCCAGCTCAATTCGTGGACGTAACCGACCTGATTGGCGTCCATGAAGCAGGGATCGCACATCATGTTGCAGCGATTCGTCAAATCAACAGTAAGCACCGAGCCGCGGCCGTAGCGCACCGTGCTGGAGCCGTGGCGGTGAAGTTTTTCATCGTTGTGCGCCGGGATATCGCGACCAGGGAAGTTCTTCTCAATCCAGGAGAGGAACTTCGAATCGATAGCCATCAAATCTTCGCAGCGGCCATGAATCGGGCATTCCTTCACCATCCAGACCTGGCCATCGCGCTCGATAATCTGCGCCTTCACTTCGCCGACTTTCTCGTGAACGAGGTCGGTCCAATCCTTCTTGCCATTGAATATGGCCTCGCGCGCGTCATGGACGCAGCCCGGGCAAAGCGAATCGGTGGTACGCGGCCAGCCAAGCGTCGGCTTGCTCTTCTCCCACGACTTCAGAAGCGGCTTATCGGACCACTTCGGCGTGAAAGACGGGTTCGGATTGCGTTTATTGAAGTACTGAATGGTGTCAAAGGTGATCCCTGCTGCCTGGCAGAGCACCCAATCGAACGATTTTGCGATCCTTCTAGTTGCGGGCATAACTCCAGCCCTCCTCAGATAATTCTAGACGACCCAATTATGACTGACTTGGCCCCCCAAGTCATGAAGCGCCTGAGCGGAACTACCTAACCCCACACTGCGCCCTAAAGTCTTACCGTACCAGAGTTTGCCGGTTTCGAGGACCCCCGTCCAGCCGGAATCGCCCAAAGGGGCGGAATCGAGGTTAAACGGTAACTGGGTGCAGTCTATGGCAGCCAGCCGGGGCCGCGGGCAGGCGCTAGTTCCCAGAATGGGGCGATTCTGGACCGCCGACGGACGCCAAAACCGTGCTGTCAGATCGCGGGACGACGCCCGAGGTCCGCACGTGGCGCCACCTGAAGTCGGCCCAGCCGGCTAAAGCTCAGCTTGCCAGTGAATCCGAATAGGCTGCGCCGCGCCGCCGTCCAGGAGTCTCACCCAAATTTTACGCGCATTTCACCGAAGATTCACGGCACCACGAGTCGAAGAAGATGTAATGCTGCGGCGGGAGCAGTCTGCTCCGCGATTTTCCACAGACAGGAGCTTGACACGCCGCAGCGACGGAGATATTTACTTGGCGGTTTCAGATTGATGGGTACAGGGGTGTATCCGTAATTCGCGGGGTTGAGCAATAAAAATTAGCCCTCAATGAGGGAAGGGGTGTTTGCGATGATTCGAACGATCCTTCGTTTCGTCGTGCTGACGATTTGCCTGACCGTCCTTTTCACCGCTCAAGTTCAAGCTCAAGCAACGCTCGGCGCAATCAACGGCACAGTCACGGACAAAACCGGCGCGATCGTGCAAGGCGCGACGGTAAAGGTGCGCAACGTCGGCACAAACCTGGAGCAAACGATTACAACCAAAGGTGACGGCTCGTTCAGCGTCGTCGATCTACCAATTGGCAACTACAGCGTGACGTTTTCAAAAGACGGATTCAAGACCGTCGTCTTCACGCAAATCCTCGTCCGCGGCGCACTGACGACCACGGTGAACGCCTCACTCGAAGTTGGCCAAGTCACCGCCACGGTGACCGTCGAAGCTACCCCGTTGATGAATCAAACCGACACGTCGAACGGCTACACGCTAGGATCGGACTTGGTAGAGAACATCCCTCTAGGGACCGGCAGCTTTACGCAGCTTGCGATTCTCGCTCCGGGAGTAAATGCGGATCTATTGAGCGGCTCAGGAACGAATGAGGGATTCGGAAACCAAGCCATATGGGCCAACGGACAGCGGGATACTAGCAACAGCTTCACGTTCAACTCGATGGATGCCAACAATCTTTTTAACGGTAAATCCACGAGTTACGTTTCGACGAGCCGATTCATATTGAACACCGGAGAATCATTCGGACTCGGCGGACAAGTAAATACGAATACGTCGGTGTACGACGCGGTTGGCCAAGGCCTGCCGACACCGCCCGTCGAGGTGATTGAGGAACTGCACGTGACAACTTCGATGTACGACGCCTCGCAAGGCGCGCACAGCGGAGCGCACATCGAACTCACGACCAAGTCCGGCACGAATCAGTTCCACGGACAAGCCTACGAGTATCACGAAACGAACGCATGGGATGCCACGCCTGTCTTTTTCAAGGCTCTTGGACCTCCCCTTGGAAGCTCGACACCGCCGCTAACGAGAAATGTGTTCGGCGGCAACATTGGCGGCCCCATCCTCAAGGACAAGCTCTTTTTCTTCGGCGCCTACCAGGGCCAACGCGTCAGCGATTCATTGAATGGGTCGACAGAAGGTGTGTTTACGTTGCCCGGATTGACCGACGGTGCCCGGAAAGCGGCCGACATCGCGAATCTCACAAACCTAGCCTATGGCACAACTCTTGGGCAGGGCGATATCGACCCAACAGCGCTCGCGCTTTTCAATCTCAAGACCCCGGGTGGCCAGTTTGTCATCCCGTCCACAACGCCCGCGGAGGCAGGCATCAACGGCAATTCGATTGTTCGAGGCCCAGCGAGCACGTTTAACGCGAACCAGGTCGTTGCGGACATCGATTACAACGTGAGCACCGCTGATCGCCTGTCAGGCAAGTATTATTACCAGCGGAATCCGTCAACGAGCCCCTTCGCGATCAGCAATTCGCCCGGCTTTCCACAATCGCTGCAAGCAGGCAGTCAAGTCTTCTCCCTCAACAACACTACGGTTCTCACGCCGAGCATGACGTGGGTACAGAGAATCGGCTTCGCTCGCGAACTTGCAAACGCCACGACTGCGCAGTCTCTCAAACCCAGCGATGTGACCGATCTTGTCTTGCCGAACCCAAATTTCTTCCCCGGAATTGCAATTTTCAATTCGGACGGAAGCGGCAACAGCGATCACGAGCTGAAAATCGGCCCGTCCACTAACTTTGCGAACGCGGGCGTGTTTCAGAACCAATTCGAAATCGGTACGAGCCTCAGTTGGGTCCATAGCCGGCACACGTTTAACTTCGGCTTTAGCGGGGACTACGGGCAGCTCAACGTAATCAATCGTGAAAACGACGTGGCTCTCTTTGAGTTCAACGACTTCCCCGGGTTTGTCACCGGTACGGTCGGCGCACACCGCAACACTGGTACCGCCATCAGCGGCGAAACAAACCGCTATTTCCGCGCCAAGCAAACCGGCCTCTACGCGCAGGACGATATCAAAGTCAGGTCCAACCTCACCGTTGACATCGGCGTGCGTTGGGACTGGGACGGTCCACTGTATGAGAAAAACGGGGTCTTTACGAACTTCTTTCCCAAAGACTATAAATTTGATCTGCCCAGCGACACCATTCAAAATATAGGTCTCGTGGTCGCGGGGAATAACAAGGCTTTCGGGACGAAAGGCGTAAGTCCCTCCACACTCACGGGACGCCAATGGATGTTCCAACCGCGCATCGGCGTGGCTTGGAGCCCTCATTTCTTAAAGAATGTCGTTGTACGCGCCGGCTTCGGTATGTACGCCGATCGTGGCGAGTACTTCACGGAATTCTCGAATAGTGCCGGCCTCGGCATCAGCGGCCCGTTCGGGGTCACGACGCAACAGCCGTTCTCACTTCCGGTGAATGGGTCGTGCGTCACTTCAACCAAGTGTCTGAGCAACGCCCCATTCGGCACGGGCCCTCTACCGCTTCCGCCCAATACTCTGCAGGGCATCATCAATCAAATCCCGAATCTTTCTGCATTGAGCGGCTGCCCGGATCCGGTGACTCCTGCGTGCGCGCCTTCGCTTGACACAACGCGCGCGTTCCTATTCGCTGGATACGATCCGAGAAACAAACTCCCGTATTCCGAGAATTGGAGTCTGGACCTTCAGTGGCAGCCCACTAACACCCTCGTAATGACACTCGGGTACGTCGGAAACCATGGCGTCCACGAAGTGATGCCAATTCCATTCAATACACCAGGAATCGCCACCACAAGCAATCCAATTAATGGGCAAAACATTACCTACGGCATGCAGCCGCTCGATCAGTTCGGCGATCCACTCGCGAATGAGCAGATTCAAACTCAGATCGGCAACTTCTCGTTCTCTGACGGCAATACGGCTCTGCGCGTACCATTCGTGGGCTATAACCCCAATTCGAATTTCTGGGAGGCGGAAGGAATATCTCATTATAACGCGCTTCAGGTAGGCGTTAACAAACGGCTAAGTCACGGACTCCAGGTCACTGGTGCATACACCTACTCACATGCCCTGGACGAGCAAAGCGGATTGGGTCTGTTTTTCAATGGAAACAACCCGCTCATCCCGAGATCCAGTTACGCGTCGTCGGACTTCGATCGTACTCACGTCCTGAACATCAGCTACGTGTACCAATTCCCGAAGATCGCAAATGCCTCGCGGCTTCTCGATCTTGTGGCAAACGGATGGGGAATCAGCGGGATCACCGTCGCCGAGAGCGGTCAACCGTTCGTGATGTACGACTTCTCGGGTACAATCGGCAACATTTTCTACAGCGGCGACGACTTTATCACCAATCCGATTCTTCCGCTGGCTCCCGGTGTAACGCCCAAACAGGCGCAGCAAGGCACGACCGGCTACAACGCCAAAATCCCATATGTCAATCCGAATGTGTTCACAATTCCCTTACTCGCGCCGGGGCAGGATGGCGTGCCGAATTGCGGTCCGACTGCACCCATCAATGGACCGGTCACCACACTCTGCGACATGGTGGAATCAGGCTTCGGAAACACTGGGCGCAACACGTTTCGCGCCCCGTTCCAGGTCCGATTCGACTTTTCGGTGTCGAAGAACTTCAAGATTACCGAGCGGTTCAACTTGAAGTACGAAGCCGATTTCTTCAATGTCTTCAATCACCCGAGCTTCGACGCACCGAACAACAACATCACGCTTGATCCTTGCTTCAATCCACAGCCCTGCTACACGAACCCGCCTCCGGCGGACCAGTTTGCCGGGATCATTCAGAATACGCTTGGCAGCCCGCGGTTCATTCAGATGTCACTGCATCTGACGTTCTAGCTGCGGCGCGAGCTGATTTCGACAAGCCGGGCAGGATCGCGAAAGCGGTCCTGCCCGGTTTTCTTTGTGGCCTTATGCAGGTCGCGGGAGCCTACTCGGCGTTCAGGGGGGTGCGCAGGACGCCGATTACGAAATTGGCGAAATGCGAGGCTTCATCGTCAAGTTGAATCCAGCGGACTACGCAATGCTTCTTCAAATAATCGGCGACCTTCGTCTCGCTGATTTCGAGATGCTCGGCCAGCCGTGATTTGAACGATGGGCCGCTGCTCTCGCGCCGGCCGCGGCCGCCGCGCGAAAGCTGGCCGAGGGCAATGCGCAGCGTCTTACACGACTCGACGTAGTAGGACGTCACCAGATCCGAATCGGCGATCAGAAAAACGCCCGGTCCGGCAGGAGCTTCATCGGATTCATCCAGGCTGTGGAGCTGGCTGCCCAGCAGGCGCCGCAAGAGCGATTCGAGATGTGCCAGCCTCGATGCAATCGCTGGATCTCCTCCGCGGCCGTGCGCCACGCGCTCGGAAGGCAGCATCGGCGCTTCCGAAACCGGCTCGGGAACGCGCGACCGTGCAGCGAAACTCTCACGCGGACTCGGGGTGAGCTCTGCGGGCGGGTAATCTTCGCTAGCTACTGGCGCGCGCGGCGGTGTGCGTGGCGGCGCCGGCATGCGGGAAGGTGTCGTCGTACGTGGCGGAGTTCGCTGCGATGTGGGCGACGCGCCGCTCGCCGGCGCAAATCTTTCTGCCGGCAGTGCCGGAGCGCCCGGCCCGCGCCTGCGACCGCGCCCACCGCGGCGCCCGCGTCGCCGGCGCTTCTTGCCAGCCTCAGTGGTTTCGGCGGGCGATTCCGCCGCGCCTTGAACTCCAGCCGCGCTGTCCGCTTCCTCGGATTCTTCGGAGTGGGCTGTTTCCTCGCCCGCCTCTTGTATCTCACCAAAAACGGAAATCTGCGCTTCGCGCTCCTCGCCTTCATCGGCCGCACCCGCGGCCGCATGCGTTTCGGCGTCGCCCGCGTGCGCCTCGGGAATCGGCGCGCCAAGCCGGGTCAGCGCTTCCTCGACGCGCCTTTTCCAATCTTGCCGCCGGAATCGCTGATGCGCGGTGGTGTACCAGCGGATGGCCTCGTCGTTGTGCGCGGCGCGCTCCTCGACCGCGGCCAATTCGTACGCCACCATGGCGTCGCGAGTCTTGGCATAAAGCTCGCCAAGTTTCGTCGCAGCCTCGGGAGTGTCCTTGACCTTGCGGATGCGGGCTTGTATCTGCCGCCAATTAGCCATGCCGCCGGATTGTATCAGTCCAGCCCGCCAATAAGCCAGCAAACGGCGAGCGTCCCGCATGGGGGAGGGTCTTCAGCGCTGCCGCCTTTCGGCCCAGCTCTTCGATCCGGCTCCGCGCTCTTCAGGCCGTCCTCGGTGACGTGATTTCCCGCGCCGCAAGAAGTGTAATCATGCATGATGTTTCCGTGAACGCCGCGGATCGAACGCGCTGGATCGTGGAGCAAGCTCGCGCGCTTGGCTTCGATCTTTGTGGCGTAGCTCGCGCCGACGCCTTCGAAGAATTGCGGCGCCTCCCCGAATGGCTCGCCCGCGGCCACGCCGGTGAAATGAATTATCTCCACGATCCGCGGCGGAGCGATCCTGCACGCGTCGTGGTGGGCGCCCGCAGCGTCATCGTCGTCGCGGTTAATTACCGCACACACGATCCATACTCAACGGAAGTACCAGCTTCGCACGGCGAAGATAGCCCCCGCGGCTGGATTTCCCGCTACGCCTGGGGCGACGACTATCACGATGTGTTGCGGCAGAAACTCGATGCGCTCGTTGCTGCCATGCACGAGGAATTCCGAGCTCCATTCGATGCCCGTGCCTATGTGGATACCGGACCGATCGTCGAGCGGGTCGCCGCGCATCACGCCGGCCTCGGCTGGCTCGCTAAAAACACGATGCTCATCAACGCGGAACTGGGCTCGTGGCTGTTCCTCGGCGTGATCATCACCACGCTCGATTTGGAACCCCCGGTTCGAGAGAACGAATCGATGCCTGCCGATCTCTGCGGCCAATGCCGCCTTTGCATCGACGCCTGCCCGACGGATGCGATCACGGAACCTTATTTGCTCGATGCACGCCGCTGTATTTCTTACTTGACGATCGAACTACGCGGCGCAATTCCGGAAGAACTTCGTCCGGGGATGGGCCGCATGATTTTCGGCTGCGATATCTGCCAGGACGTCTGCCCGTGGAATCGAAATGCTCCGGTCACGCCGCTCACCGAGTTCCTGCCGAGACGGCTCTCGACGATGCAAAGCGGAGTTACGAACGCGATTCCGGCAGCCGCAAAAACAGAAGACGGAACACTTTTCTCGCCGCCGCTTGAATCGCTCGCGTCGCTTAACGAAGCCGACTTCCGAGAGATTTTCCGCGGCAGCCCCATCAAGCGCGCGAAATGGCGCGGGCTCATACGCAACGCCTGCGTAGCCCTAGGAAATTCGAGGCTCGCGCACGGCTCACCACAGCACAAAAGAATCATCAACCTGCTGGAGAATCTCGCCGCATCGCCCGACGCACTTATCGCTGAACACGCCGACTGGGCGCTCTCTCGCCTTCGGGAGCGCAATGCGTCAGAGCGAAGATAAAAATTAAGATGATTTGTCACGGCACGACTTCAGTCGCGCCGAAACTGCAGCAAAGCCATCCCGGCTTTAGCCGCTGCGGTTTTGTTTTTCAGCCCTCTCGTGCAGGTTCTTAATCCCCGCCATAATCTCCGCGGCTCGACCGGGCTTTGGCCCCTGAAGCTTCTCGAACTACACGAGCCGGCAGGAATGAGCTATCCTCACTCCATGCAATCAACGGTTCTGTATGTGTTAGTCCACGCGCTGCAACAGCCTCACATCAGCTTTCCCACCGGCGGCACGGCCACCGAAGAGATCGTTCTGCGCTGGTTGCACATCGTCTCCGGAATCATCTGGATCGGCCTGCTCTACTTTTTTAATCTTGTCGGCGTGCCGTTGCTGGGCTCGCTCGATCCCGCCGTGCGCACGAAGATTTACGCGCCGCTGATGTCGCGCGCTATGTCGTGGTTTCGCTGGTCGGCGATGGTCACGGTGCTGGTGGGCCTGCGCTATTTCACCATTGTCTTGAAAGCGGATTCCGTGAATGCGGGCAAGCCTTCGCTGCTGTGGAGTTGGTTCGGCGAGTGGCTCGGAATCTGGCTGGTGGCCTACGCAATCATCTACGCCTTACAGATGCCCTGGGGAGGTGCGATCGATCAACGCGCGCTGCGCGGCGCGCTGATCGCCATCGTGGTGATCGCTGCGTCCTTCGTCGCGCTCTTCGTCAACGGCGGGCAGTTCTCCTCAAACAGCCATCTCTCGATCAGCATCGGCGGTGGGCTGGGTCTCGTGATGCTGCTGAACGCGTGGGGTATCGTCTGGCGCGCTCAGAAGCGCCTCATTCAGTGGAATCGCGCCGCCGCCGAGAACGGTACTCCCATGCCGCCCGAAGCCGAGCGCCTGCGTCAGTGGTCGCTCTTCGCCGCAAGAGTTGCATTCTGGCTTTCGTTCCCGATGATCTTTTTTATGGGCGCCGCCGACCACTACCCATTCCTGAGCAGTATCACCGACTGAAGCGGAGTAAGTTTTTCGCCTTTTGTAGCACCGGGTTCACCCGGCTCACGACCGCCAGTGCAACGTCACCGGCCCATCCATCGGATGCACCATCGGCGCACCGGTTCGCCTGGATTCGAGATATGCCGCCTTCAACGCGAAATACCATTTCGCCGGCCGGTCGGCATCGTCAATCAGCATCAATTTCGGCCGATGCTTCAAACCGATCGATTGCTTCGCCATCGTCTCCGTATCCTGGCGAATAAATCGAGGCCCGAAGACGCGTAATCCAGCGCCCATCAGCGTTCCCCATGGCGTCACATTCCACGCCGCGCAAAAATCCAGCCGACAAAGATTGCGGCGCACGGGCGTCACCGTCGCGCGGCTCGAGAACCACGCGCGACCGCAGCGAGTCTGCTCGAAGCGCATATTCGGAAGTACAAAATCGATCGTAGTCGTTACCGGCGCTCCATAAAGGGCTTTCAGCAATTTGTATGGCGCGCTATTCGACGACGGCGTGTGCGTGCTCATCCTAAATCCATTCGCGATCGGCTCGAACGCTTTCTGCTTCTCGTGAATGCTGCGCCGGCTGCGCCACCACCATGCCTGATGCACGAACGGGCCGTGCGCTGGATCCATCAGTCCGATGATGCCGTGGTCCACGCTGACCGGCATCTCGGCGGAAAGATGGGCGATGTGATAGTGCTCGCTGAATTTCGGCACTTCGGGCGCTGGAGGCACTGCATCAGCCCCTGGCGCGCGCCCATCGACGTCAGGCATGAACACCCAAATGTAGCCGTCGCGCTCCTCGCACGGAAACGCATCGGCAAAAATCCGATCGCACTTCAGCTTCGAATCTGCCGTCAGCGAGGGAATCACGGCGCACTGGCCGCTGTGCACATCGAACTGCCAGCCGTGATAGCTGCACTCGACATTCCCCGCTTCGAGTCGCCCGAACGAAAGCGGCATGCCGCGATGCGGGCAGGCATCGCGCATCGCAAATGGCCGCCCCTCCCGATCTCGCCCCAGCACCAGCGGAATTTCGAGCAGCAGCGCCGTCGCCATCCGGTTTAGCCCCACTTGCGCGCCGCGCGCCGCGGGATACCAGAAGCCGAACAGCATGCCGGCGTTATCGCGCGCACCCGATGCGAGTTGCGTGGCAGTTTCGCTCATATTCGAGAACGTATCGTATTACACGCCGCAAAACACGGCAACGCGCGCGCAATTTGACACGCTCTACCTTTGCGTCTATCCTCAATTTAGGCCGTCAGCAATGACCACCGCATTCTATTAGCCGAAACCCTCGCGCCGCGCAGACGGCGTCTGCATCGTCCTGGCAGTTTTTTCCGTTTTCTATTTGCCTTTTTCCATTTTCCGCAGTCCTTGAGGCACGGCCATGTCAAAAGACAAGCTGTACGACAAGCTGATCCAAATTGAATCGAAGTACGAGGATCTGACGCAGCAGCTTTCCTCGCCAGAAGTCCTCGGCGATTCGTCTCGTTACCAGAAGCTCGCCAAAACGCACGCGGAACTGTCCGCCGTTGTCACGAAATACCGCGAATGGAAAGAAATCGAAAAGGGTCTCACCGGCGTGAAGCAATTGCTCGCGGAAACCGATGACGCTGAGATGAAACAGATGGGCCACGATGAGCAACGCGCTCTGGAGGAACGTCTCGCCAACACCGAGCGCGAGCTAAAGCTTCTCCTGCTGCCGCGAGACCCGAACGATGAGAAGAACGTCATCGTCGAAATCCGCGCCGGCACAGGCGGCGATGAAGCCTCTCTTTTCGCCGGCGAGCTCTTCCGCATGTACTCGCGCTATGCCGAAACGCAGGGCTGGCGCGTCGAAGTCCTGGAAAGCTCGGCCTCATCCATCGGCGGCGTGAAAGAAATCGTCGCCGCCATTCAAGGCAACAAGGTTTACTCCAAGCTGAAATACGAAAGCGGCGTTCATCGCGTGCAGCGCGTTCCCGCCACGGAGCAGCAAGGTCGCATCCATACTTCCGCCGCGACGGTCGCAGTCCTTCCCGAAGCCGACGAAATCGACATCAAGATTGAAGCCAAAGATCTCCGCATTGACACGTTTTGCTCCTCTGGCCCCGGCGGCCAATCAGTGAACACAACCTATTCCGCCGTGCGCATTACCCACATTCCCTCGGGCCTGGTCGTCTCGCAGCAAGACGAAAAATCACAAATCAAAAATCGCGCCAAGGCCATGCGCGTCCTTCGCGCCCGCCTCTACGAGCAGGAGCAGGAAAAGCAGCACGCGCTAATCGCCGCCGAGCGACGCGGCCAGATCAAGACTGGCGATCGCTCCGAGAAAATCCGCACGTACAATTTTCCGCAAAATCGAGTCAGCGATCACCGCATCGGCCTGACCTTGCATCAGCTAGATCAAGTGATGGAAGGAAAGCTCGCGCCGATCGTCGATGCATTGGTGACGCATTACGAATCCGAGCGCCTGAACGAAGAGCTTGGCGGCGACGCCTGAGCAATTCTCGACATTGATATGATGGGTTCAACCGTGACAGCAACGAATGTTCGCGGAGCTTGGAGGGAAGCGATGGCGCGATTGGAATCCGCCGGCGTCCCATCGCACGCGCTTGCCGCCGAACTGCTGCTGATGCACGCACTCAACCGCGATCGCACCTGGCTCTATTCGCATCCTGAAGACGAAATGTCGGCGACCACGCTCGAGAAATTCCACGCTATCGTCGCCGAGCGCGCCAGCGGCATCCCCACGCAACATTTAATCGGCAAGCAGGAATTCTGGGGCCTGGATTTCGAAGTCACGCCCGCAGTACTGATTCCCCGCCCCGAGACCGAGCACGTGATCGAAGTAACTCTCGATCGCCTCGGCGCCGAGCGAAAAAATGCTCCGCTCCAAATCGCCGACATCGGCACAGGCTCCGGCTGCATAGCCATCGCGCTCGCGCACGAATTCCCGCAAGCCGAGATCATCGCGACGGACTTCTCTTGCACTGCGCTCGAAGTAGCCCGCTGCAATGCCGCCCGCAACAATGTAGCCGATCGCATTCGCTTCATCGAAAGCAATCTCTTCGAAGCTCTGCGCGAAGGATCGCCAAAATTCGACGTCATCGTCAGTAACCCGCCCTACATCCCGCTGAGCGAAGCCCCGCAACTCCAGCGCGAAGTCCGCGCCCATGAACCAGCAATCGCGCTATTCGCCGGCGACGACGGCCTCGCGATCTACGCCCCGCTAATTCGCGATGCACGCGATCTTCTTAAGCCCCGCGGCCTTCTGGTGCTCGAGCTAGGGCACAACTCCCTTCGTGGCGTGATGCAAATCTTTGAGAGATCGAGCGCCTGGAACGACGTCCGTGTCACCAATGACCTGGCTGGCATCCCGCGTGTAATTTCCGGCCTGCGAGCAGATGTTTAGAAACCTTCCGGAGGCCGGCCCCGTCAATCATCAAGAACGCATTTCAACAATACCCTGAACCGGCATCTATACTATGAACATGCTTCGTGCCATCGCAGCTTCGATCATTCTCTGGTCGGCATTCGTTCCTAGGCTCTCAGCGCAGGTGCGCGTCACAGTCCCGTCAAAAAAATTCACGACCGACGAAAAAATTGTCGCGACCGTTCAAAACGATGGCGACCAACCGGTCACCCTATGCGTTGCGTCCGGACAGATGTCAAGGACCGGCCAGTCCGCCGTGAGTACGCCGGTTCCGTTCCTCATCGAAGGAAAAGTCCACGAAACTTCGTGGAAGCCATTGCTAGTCAGTCCGGAAGGCAGCGGCTCGCAGAGCGCGGCGGTTCTGGAAGCGAAGCAGTCGTTGCCGTTTCCGTTCTGGCCGCCCGCCAAAGGAGAGCTCCGTCTGCAATTGCGCTACTGGCAAGGTGCGCATCCGGAAATGGACTGTGCGCATCCGCCCGCCGGCTCGCACAACGCCAAGCCCGCCACGTTCAAAGTTCACGCGAAGTCTGAATAGCGCCTCCCTATTCCGCCTGCTCGAGACGGCCTGAAGATTTCGAATGCCAGAAGATGTATTTTAAAACGTTCGTTCTCGGACGAGGCATCCTCGCCAGCGCTGCCCGAGATTATCAACTCTCACATCAAAGGGAAGGTCCGCCTGAAGGCCTGAGATCGATGATTTAAGCAATCCGTCGAGCGGTGTATATTCGTCTCTTCAGCACGCCATGCCGAAACTAGCCCGATTTCGCGCCAAACATTCTTCGGCCACGCCGCCAGGTGCCACTCTCGAATTTACCTCGGCCTCAGCCAGCGCGCTTACGCCGATCCTGCACATCGACATGGACGCGTTCTTCGTCTCGGTCGAATTGCTCTCGCGGCCTGAACTGCGTGGCCTGCCGGTCATCGTCGGCGGGCAGAAAGATCAACGTGGCGTGGTCACTTCGGCGAGCTACGAGGCGCGAAAATTCGGCGTGCATTCCGCCATGCCGCTGCGCACCGCCGGCCGCCTCTGCCCGCACGGCGTCTTCCTCGACAATCGCCACGATCTCTATTCGCAATGGAGCGATCGCATCGCTGCCATCCTCGCGCGCCACGCACCGCGCGTCGAAATGGCCTCTGTGGACGAAGCCTACCTCGATTTCACCGGCACCGAGCGCCTGCACGGCCCGCCGCTGGTCGCCGCCGATAGACTTCTCCGCGAAATTCGCAAAACCACCGGCCTTCCCTGCTCGGCGGGGCTCGCCTCCACGCGTCTCGTCGCGAAAGTCGCCTCCGAGCAAGCCAAGCCGCAAGGACTCGTCTGGGTGCCCGCGGGAATTGAAGCCGAATTTCTCGCCCCGCTCGACGTACGCAAAATTCCCGGCATCGGCCGCGTCACCGAAGCCGCACTCAACGCGCTCGGCATCCGCACCGTCGGCCAACTCGCCGCCATCTCACTCGAAAAACTCGAAGACGGCTTCGGCCGCTGGGGCACGGCTCTCTATCGCAAAGCCCTCGGCCAGGATTCGTTCGAATTCTTCCTCGACGCGGAAGCAAAATCCATCTCCCACAACGAAACGTTCGGCACCGACACCAACGACCGCGCTCGTCTCGAATCCACGCTCAGCTATCTCGCGCAAAAAGCCGCCAAGCGCCTCCGCGATTCCGGTCTCTACGCCCGCACCATCAGCCTCACGATTCGTTACGCCGAGTTCCGCACCATCACCCGCAGCAAAACCCTTGCCGAGCCGACGGATCTCGACGGCGCCATCACCGCCACCGCGAAAACTCTTTTCACGCAGAACTGGGACGGCCGCGCGAAACTCCGCCTCATCGGCGTCTCGCTTGAATCCCTCTCCGGCGCGACAACGCAACTCGCCCTGCTCGACGCCGACCAAAAAGCAAAACTCGAACGCCTGGCCCGTGCCGCCGACAAACTCCGCGACCGCTTCGGCTTCACAAAAATCCAGCTAGGCGGCTCATTAACCACGCCCGAAAAGCACTAGCTGCCTCCTTCTTTCTCCGCTCCCTCTCAGCGCCCTCAGCGGCTCTGCGGTGCACAGCTCCCGCCTCTGTCCTATAATCTCCGGCGATGTCCTCCTCCGAGTCCTCATCGAAAAAAGGCCTGGGCGATCGCGCCACCGGCGCGGTCCATGACGTTTCCGATTTCTGGACGCGCATCACCAACGGCCTGGCACTCCATCAGCTCTGGGGCCAGTTCAAGAGCGACGCCAGCGAAAGCTACGGCCTCTATTCCCGCGATGTGGACTGGGGCGCGATCCCGCAGAAGAAAGGCATAAAGCGCTTTTTCCGCTCCGCCTGGGCGCTCTTCCAAGTGATGTTGATGAAGCTCTCGCCCGCGCGGCGACTTCTGTTTCTGCTCGCTGCCGGTTTATTTTTCTTTCCCGTGATCGCAATTTTTCTGCCGCACATGAAACCTGAGGATGCCGGCGACTTCTACGAATTCTCCGCCATCGCGCTCTTCATCTTGCTCGCGCTGGAACTCGCGGATCGCGTGATCATGAAGCGCGATCTCGAAATCGCGCGCGAGATCCAGCAATGGCTCGTTCCTAGCGCTCCGCCAACGCTCCCCGGCGTGGACATCGCCTTCGCCACGCGCCCAGCCAACACGGTAGCTGGCGATTACTACGACGCCTTCGAGCGTCCGCCCTCTCCGGGCAGCAGCGAGCCCGGGCCGCTTCTGCTCGTCGTCGCCGACGTTGCCGGCAAGAGCGTTCCCGCCGCATTGCTCATGGCCACTTTTCAAGCCAGCCTCGACACCCTCGCCGCAATGCCGGGCCCGCTCGATGAACTCGTTCGCGCTCTCAATCGCTATTCCTGCGCCCACAGTCTCGGAGGTCTGCGCTTCACTACCGCGTTCTTTGCCGAACTCGACGCGTCGCGCCGCTCGCTCACCTACGTCGGCGCCGGTCACAACGCGCCGGTCCTCCGCCACCCAGATGGCCGCATCGAGCGCCTCACCGAAGGCGGCCCGCCGCTCGGCATTCCCGCCGAAGATGTGTCGGCCAGCTATGTCTGCACGCAGATCGCGGTAGCACCGGGCGATGTGCTTGTGATCTTCACCGACGGCGTCGTCGAAGCGTTAGATCAAAAGGAAACCGAATACGGCGAGACGCGCATGATTGCCTGCATTCAATCCGTGGGCCAATCCGACGCCGCCTCAATTCTCCATCAACTGATGAGCGACGTAGATCGCTTCGTAGGCCAAACGCGCCAGCACGACGATGTAACCTGCCTGGTTCTGAAGTTGACGTAGGGGGGCGGGTTCACCACGCCCCCGGTGTGGCTGTGGGTTTTGAATTTGGTATTTGCGATTTGGATTTCGTTTCGGGCGGAAAAACCCAAAGCTTAACCGGGCCTCCGCCTAGGCGGACCGGCCCCTACAACCGCGGATTGCTGAAGACCAATTCTCCATCCTCCACAACCATGCCCTCAACAGACGGCTTCGCGCGATCGTACTGAAACACGCAAGGCTGGTAATGCGCCAGATCCCACTGCATCTTGTGAAACAACTGGATCAACCCGCCTTCCATTCGCGGACTGTGTGTCCCGATGAAAAGCGACTTCACGTGCGCGCTCAAATAGGCGTGGCAACTGAACGCCACATCCAATTCCGCTCCTTGTATATCCCAATGCATGTAATCAATTTTCTTGAGCGGCCTGCAAATCGTCTCGAGGGTCAGCCCGGTGACAGCGCGGTGCGGAATAGCCATGCCGCGATAATCCGTCTCCTGGATTTCCGCAGTTGCCGCGGCGCCATGGTCCCGGCCCGGATCGATCACCGGAAAATACAATTGCGTATTCTCCGGCCACACCGCCGCGCAAATCGTCCGGCAAACAATCTCCGGCCTCTCCGCATCCGAATATTTCCCGAGATTGTGGGTCAGATGCTGGCGCATCAATTCAAACCGGCAGGGATCGGCCTCCACGCCGACAAGCTCGATCCTGCGGAATCCCAGCCGCGCGCAAACGACCCCAACCGCAGTGATCCACGGACCCCAACCGGCGCCAATCTCCACGGCCGTGATCTCGCCCGCCTCGCGCTGCCGCTCGACCGCCTGCAGTAACGCAATGTATTCATGCGCGCCACCGTGCAAACTGTCGCTGGGAATCGGCACGTCCGCAAAAACGCATCCGCCCCGCGGTTTTGCATCCGGAAAAACTTCCAGGCTGGTCTCGACGCCAATGAAATTCGTGAAATACCCCGGCGCTTTCGGCAATTCAGCCGCAGGCACACGAAACCGCTCGAGTATTTCTTGATCTGCCGCGCAGATATCCGTTGCACTCACGAAAGCACGCTCGCGAATTCCTATCAATCACTTCTATCGTCCCCGCATCAATTCACTTTAGAAAATCGCGCTAGTCAGCTCGCGGTGCTGTGGACTCGATCGACTCCATTCTTCAAGTAGCGCATCGGCGTGGTCCCAAGCTGCTTGCGGAACATCGAAATGAACGCACTCGTGCTGCTATACCCGGCGTCCAGTGCCGCTGCCGTGACTTTTTCTCCTGAAGCAAGCGCCTGCATGGCATGAAGCAGCCGCAGTTGCTGGCGCCATTTGCCAAAAGTCATTTCCGTCTCTTCGAGAAAGAGGCGCTGGATTGTTCGTTTGCTCGCGCCGCAGTCCTTGCACAGCTTATCGAGCGTGGTCCGCTCCCCTGGATTCGCAGACAAAGCCTTCGCCACTCTCATCGCCCGGGAGTCAGAAGGGTGCGGCAACTGCAAAGGAATCGAATCAACCGCGCTCAATTGATCCACGATGATCTCGACGATGCGCTTCTCCGCCGAAACTTTCCGATTCAATCGCTGAAATTTGCAGGCATGAAGAATCAGTTCCTTCAACAGCGGCGACACATTCATCACCAGGCATTTCCCGCCGAGAGCGCGACAAAGCCGGGGCAGAAAATAAAGCGTTCGCATCGAAACCTGGCCCGAGATGGCCACCGAGTGCGGCGTATTCGCCGGAATCCACATGGCGCGCAGTGGCGGCACAACCCAGACGCCCTGCTTCGTCCGCAAGGTCATCACTCCTTTCGACGCGAACAGCAGCTGATCTTCCGGGTGAGAATGTTCCGGGATGACGTGGCCGTCTTTCAGATCGGCGGAGACGCTGGCAATCTCGGCGAGCGGGCGGCCATTTCGGCCCAGCAGGATGCTATGGCACCTGTGCGACATTTCTTGTCACAATAGCGAGAGAATTTAGGCCCCGCAAGTGCTATTCCTGAGCGCTGGATACGCCGTCAAGGAGGCTCCGATGCTCGCTTCAGGGAAACTGACCGGCTTCATTCCCACGAAGGACTACGACAAAGCGCGCACCTTCTACGTGGACAAGCTCGGCTTCGAATTCGTCAGCCTCGACCAATTCGCGCTGGTCCTCAGCCTGGGCGGCCACAAGTTTCGCGTCTCAAAGGTCCCCAATTTCACGCCGCTGCAAGGCACGATCCTAGGCTGGGAAGTGACGGACATCGAGCCCGTCGTCCGCTGGCTGGCAGAACGCGGCGTATCCACCGAGAAGTATCCTTTCGTCCAGGACAAGGAACTCGGCATCTGGACAACTCCCAACGGCGACCAGGTAGCATGGTTCAAAGACCCCGACGGCAACATCCTCTCAGTTGCCCACCACCCGAAGTGAGACGCAGATCAAGCGCGCATACCTAGAACTGACAATTCGCAGGTGAGACGCTTTCTGCGCCGAGCGCTACCAGTCGCGAGCTCCAGTAGCGAGTGACAATCCGCACTCGCACCACCTAGCACAGGGCCGCGAATTCCCGCATAATCGCGCTATGAACGCGCGCGAACTTGCCGACAACATTGCTCGCACGCTGCGCGATGCTGGCCATCAGGCCTACTTCGTCGGCGGCTGCGTGCGCGATTTGGAATTGGGGCGCGAGCCGGCTGATTACGATATTTCCACCGATGCCCGCCCCGAGCGCGTTCAGGAGCTTTTCCCGGATTCGCTGGCTATCGGCGCGCAATTCGGCGTCATTCTCGTCACCGAGGGCGGTGCTGAAGTCGAAGTCGCTACTTTTCGCTCCGACATTGGTTATTCGGACGGCCGTCATCCCGATCGCGTCGTCTACACAGATTCCGCAAAGGAAGACGTCCTCCGCCGCGATTTCACCATCAACGGCCTGCTCCTCGATCCGCGCACCAACGGAGTCCTCGATTACGTCAACGGCCGCGCCGATCTCCGCGCGCGCATCATCCGCGCCATCGGCGAACCCGAGCGGCGCTTCCGCGAAGACAAGCTGCGCCTCGTCCGTGCCGTGCGCTTCGCCGCGCGCTTCAATTTCGCCATCGAACCCGAAACCGCCGCGGCCATTCGCCACCTCGCCCCCGAAATTCTGGTCGTCTCCGCCGAGCGCCTCCGCGACGAACTCACCAAAATCCTCACCGAACGCGCCGCTCGCCGCGGCTTCGAGTTGCTCGACGAGCTCGGCCTCCTCTCGCACGTTTTGCCTGAAATCGCGCGCATGAAAGGCGTCGAGCAGCCGCCGCAATTCCATCCCGAAGGCGACGTATGGATTCACACGCTGCTCATGCTCGAAATGCTTCCCGCCGGCGCCTCGCCCACTCTCGCGTGGGGCACGCTGCTCCACGATGTCGGCAAGCCGCCGACTTTCGCGCCGCCCACCGGCCCCGAAGGCCGCATCCGCTTCGATTGCCACGTCGAAGTCGGCACCAAAATGGCGGAAGATATCTGCCGCCGCCTACGATTCTCGAACGCCGACACCGAGCAAATCGCCGCGCTGGTCGCCAATCACCTGCGCTTCAAAGACGTTCCGCAAATGAAGCAGTCCACGCTCAAGCGCTTCCTCCGTCTCCCGCGATTCGAAGAGCATCTCGAGCTGCACCGCCTCGATTGCCTCTCCAGCCACCGCAATCTCGAAAACTACGACTTCGTCCAGCGCTTCCTCGCCGAAACGCCGCCCGCCGAAGTCCGCCCGGCCCGGCTAATTAGCGGCGACGACCTGATCGGCCTCGGCTTGAAGCCCGGTCCAGACTTCAAAGAAATCCTCCGAAATATCGAGGACGCCCAGCTCGATGGACGCATCAGAACGAGAGACGAAGCCCTTGCCCAGGCCCGCCGCGCCCTTGCAGATAAATCCAGGCCAGCGACGAACTAGTCACGGTCTATCCCTTTACTAGGCCCATAGTTAAAGACCGAAAGAAATATTGTAAGTTCCTAATTTGCATAGCGTTACAGTATTTACACACAGACTTTAGTGTGATACACTCACTTCGCTTTATAACGATGATGAACCCGCTGACACCTTTTGTCTTGGATTGCATCTAATCCTTCGTACGCCGATGTGTAATAGTGATTCCTAAGGGGGACCCAGTGACACCTAACCCGAAAGCCGGCTCTCAAGAGCTCGCCATTCTCCCCGTCCGTGACACCGTGCTGTTCCCCGGCGCCGTAATGCCGCTAACGGTCGGACGCGAAAGCTCGCTCGCCCTCCTCGATTCTCTCGAGGGCAACGACAAGATTCTAGGCGTAGTCGCGCAACTCGATCCGCGCACCGAAGACCCCTCCGGCACCGACCTGCACAGCGTCGGCACCGCCGCCAAAGTTCACAAGATGGTGCGCATGCCCAACGGCAATGTGGTCGCCTTCCTCGAAGGCCTGCACCGCATTCGCATCACCGAAATTCTAGGCCTCAAGCCTTTTCTCCGCGCCCAGGTCGAGCCGCAGCCCGATCTCGACACCGAGCGCGACTCCGGCATCACCGCTCTCGAGCGCAACGCACAGGAACTCTTCCGCGACGTGGTCGCCCGCTCGCCACAGCTTTCCGATGATCTGCAGAGCGCCATCAACACCATCGAAACACCGGCTCGCCTGACCGATTTCATCGCCGGCACGCTCCCGTCGCTCACCACCATGCTGCGCCAGGAGCTGCTCGAAACCGCCAGCGTGCGCACGCGTCTCGAAATCCTCGTTCGCGAACTCGCCAAAGAACGCGAAGTTCTCGATCTGCGCAATCGCATTCAGGAGCAAGTCCAGGAACAGGTCAATCAAGGCCAAAAGGAATTCCTGCTACGCGAGCAGATGAAGGCCATTCAGAAGGAGCTGGGCGACTCCGACGACACGCAAGCCGAAGTCGACGAGCTGCGCAAGAAAATCGAAGAGTCCGGCATGTCCGCCGAAGCCAAGAAGGAATGTGAGCGCGAGCTCAAGCGCCTCGCCCGCATGACTCCGGCCTCAGCCGAATACATGGTCGCGCGCACCTATCTCGAATGGATGACCTCGCTGCCGTGGAACAAGACTTCCGGCACGGACGACATCGACATCGCCAAGGCGCAAGCCATTCTCGACGAAGATCACTACGATCTCGAAAAAGTAAAAGAGCGCATTCTCGATTATCTCGCGGTGAAAAAGCTGCAACCCGGCATGAAGGGCCCCATTCTCTGCTTCCTCGGCCCTCCAGGCGTGGGCAAAACGTCTCTCGGCAAATCCATTGCCCGCGCCATGGGACGCAAATTTGTCCGCGTCTCGCTCGGCGGTATGCACGATGAAGCCGAAATCCGCGGCCATCGCCGCACTTACATCGGCGCGCTTCCCGGCCAAATCATTCAGCACATCCGCCGCGCCGAAACGATGGATCCAGTCCTGATGCTCGACGAAGTGGACAAGCTCGGCCGCGATTTCCGCGGCGATCCGGCAGCGGCGTTGATGGAAGTGCTCGATCCCGAGCAGAACGCCAACTTCCGCGATCACTATCTCGATGTAGCTTTCGATCTCTCGAAGGTCATCTTCATCGCCACGGCCAACTGGATGGATCCCATCCCCGAGCCGCTGCGCGATCGCATGGAAATCCTCGAGCTCCCCGGCTACACCGAGGACGAAAAAATTCACATCGCCAAGCGCTTCCTGATTCCGCGCCAGACCTCCGAGCACGGCATCAAGCTCGGCGAGCAAATCGAATTCACCGACGAAGCGCTGCACGAAATCATTCACAGCTACACGCGCGAAGCCGGCGTCCGCAATCTCGAGCGCGAGATCGCCAATCTCGTCCGCAAGCAAGCGCGTCGCATGGCCGAAGGCAATATGGCTAAGCACGTGGTCACGCCCGAAGTCGTCCACGAAACGCTCGGCGTGCCGAAAGTCCGCCTCGAGAAAGAAGTCGAGGAGCGCGTCAAGCAGCCCGGCGTCTCCGTCGGCCTCGTCTGGACGCCCGCCGGCGGCGACATCGTCTTCATCGAAGCTTCGGCGATGCGCGGCGGCAAACAATTCACCATGACCGGCCATCTCGGCGAAGTCATGCAGGAATCCATGCGCGCCGCGTTGACCTGGGTCCGCGCTCACGCCGAAGAATTCGGGATTGATCCCGACTTCTTCCGCAAGCAGGACTTGCACGTGCACGTCCCGTCGGGCGCAATCCCGAAGGACGGCCCGTCTGCCGGCGTAGCAATGGTCACCGCGCTGGTCAGCTTGCTCAGCGGCCGCCCAGTCCGTCCGCGCGTAGCCATGACCGGCGAAATCTCGCTCTCCGGCGTAGTCCTGCCGGTAGGCGGAATCAAGGAAAAAGTGTTGGGCGCAAAACGCGCAGGCATCCGCGAGGTAATCCTGCCAAGCGAGAACGAGCCCAACGTGAAGGAAGATCTACCGCCCGAGCTAACCGAAGGCCTCAAGATCCACTTCGTAAGAACAGCGGATCAAGCCCTAGAGCTAGCCCTGGGCAAACTGGATAAGCCCCTTAGGCCAGTAAGCGGCGGCGGCCGCCGCGGCGAAGATCGCCCAACAACAGCCCCAGTCCACTAATCGAGGCGCATTATCAAGCATAGGGGAGGGTCTTCAGACCCTCCCGCCTTTCGGCCCCTCCCAACGAACCAAGGCCCGTCAACTCGACGGGCCTTTTTTATATCTGCCCATGGGATTCGCGGCGCCTTCCAATGCTTCGTAGTCCGAGCCCACGGCCGCAGGAATTCGATGCTCTTGCTATTGGAACTTTCACTCGATTAATTAAATCTCGCGGTATTCTTCTTGGTCTACGAGGTGCTGCCGAGACGCTCCGGAAGTTTCGTCTCCGAAGCTCTGGACTTCGTGCAGGATGGGCGCAAGGAATTTTCTTCCACGTGCGATATACGCCAAGACAAATCGCGGTGCGAGGGCGAGAGGCGGCGGGGCTATTGGTGGCCTCGCTGGATCGCGAGGCCTACGTCGAGCGGTTCCTCCGCGGCTATGCGAACGATTACAACCGCCCGGCGATTATCACTCAGCCGATTCTGCATCGCGAATTGTTGGGCACAGTCCGGCGCGAAGCGCTGCTGGCCATGGCGACGCATGTGGACGAGCTAGCGCCTCGATTTCTGGGCTTGGGCGAGAGCGTCACTGGCGGAGCTTCAGGACGAGGTTCCGCGGCGCGGACGAAGGTGCGGGGCAAATCCTCGATGCAAAAGAAGA
Source organism: Candidatus Acidiferrales bacterium (assembly GCA_036833535.1). GTDB lineage: Bacteria > Acidobacteriota > Terriglobia > Acidiferrales > UBA7541 > Palsa-147. Next base: position 60,150 of record DAITPO010000007.1, read on the forward strand.
GCCGAGCCGATGCGAAACGCGCCGCGCTTCCGAAACGCGGCACCGAGATCGCGCGCCAGAGCGCGGCCGAAGCGGCCGCACTCAATCTCTTTCGCGAAGAATTCTTTGCGGCGTTGGGGCAAGCGCTACGCTGGACGCAGGCGGAGTTCGAAGAATTTGCGCGCGACTACGATCTCTATGAAGCAGCGGGAGCGCATGCCGACAATTCAGCGCGCGGAGCCAGGGCAGCCGCGTCCGGCCCTTTCGTGGATCGCTGCGGCCTGCTCATCGATCCCTCGATGCTCGAGCAAGCCCGCCGTGCCGCAGGAAAATTCGAAACGCAATTGCGCGCCGCAACGCTGCAATCCCTAAAGCGCGTCTTCGCCGCCCGGAGAGAGAACTAAAGTAGCGCCGGCGTCCCCGCCGGCATGTTCCGAAGATACACCCCACCAAATCTCAAAACGAAGCGCGGCGCGACACCAAACATACTGCCCTGATTAGCCTGTGTTGCTACGCGCACAACTGCCGTCCTCGCGAGCGTTTTTAGTCGCAAGATGCCGGCAGGGCCGCCCGCGGTGCGCGGACTACGGCCTTGCCTCTAGCACGATATTGAACGGCGTCTGCGTAGCCCGCCGCACGCGCGTGAACCCCGCATCCTTTAGCACCTTCGTCAGCCGCGCCTCACCAGCCTGCGCCCCCAGCGCCAAGCCCACTTCCTGCGAAAGCGACGCAGGCGTGCACAAGGTAGTCGACGCCGAGTAATAAACTCGTCCAACGGGATTGAGATTATCTTCGAGCCGGTCATTCGCAAACGGCTCGACAATCATCCAAGTGCCGTCGGGCGCGAGCGACTTCAGCGCATGGCGCGCCGCGCCTTCGGGATCGCCCATGTCGTGCAGGCAATCGAAGAACGCGATGAAATCGTAGCCGCTCCCGGGAAAATTCTTCGCCATGGAAACTTCGAACTTGACGCGATCACTCAGTCCTGCGCGTTTCGCGGCCTCGCGAGCCAGCTCGATCGAGCGATCGTGATAGTCGAAGCCCACGAAAGTTGATTTCGGATAAGCCTGCGCCATCAGAATCGCCGAAGTGCCCAAGCCGCAGCCGACATCGGCCACCTTCGCCCCCGCCTTCAATTTCGCCTCGACGCCGTCGAGCGCCGGAATCCACTGGCTCACCAGATGCGCCCGGTAATTCGGCCGGAAGAATTTCTCCGTCCCGTGGAAGAGCTCGTGATCGTGCTCGTGCCACCCGACGCCTTTGCCGGTGCGGAAGCCTTCTTCGATTTTCGGCACGTCTTTCATCACCGACGAGACAATGAAGAAAAATCCCGGCAAATAAACCGGACTGTCCTCCATGGCGAGCGCAAAAGCCTGCTCGGGCGGCAACGTGAAAGTCTGCGCAGCGGCATCGTAGGTGAGGAATCCGCCTGCCGCCTGCGCGGAAAGCCACTCGCGCACGTAGCGCTCGTTCAAATTCGTCTTCTGCGCCACTTGCGCAGAAGTGAGCGCGCCGGCACCGGCCATCGCCTTGTAGAGGCCAAGTTTGTCGCCAAGAATGATCAGCGCAGCGTTCATCGCCGCGCCCATTTCGGTGACGGCTTGGCCAAGGAACGCGTTCAGCTTGGATTCATCAATCGGGAGTTGAGCGGGAGTAGCCATCGAAGCACCTCGCTTTGCAAAGTTCGTTCTTGGGCCCTGAGGGGATGCGGAAAGTCTAAACACGTTCGAAAAAAGTGTCAACGCAGCCTTGGTAGCGCCGGCGTCCCCGCCGGCATCCGACGATCACAAATTCGCCATAGCCGCCAGTCATGCGCGGACCTCGCACCCCAACACGCGCAATGAAATTTACAGTTCCGCGCCGCGCACGATTTCAGACCCCGCCGACGTGGAGGATCGTAAGATGCCGGCGGGGACGCCGGCGCTACTGAACAACCGTAACGCTGACGCCACACGGTCATGACGCGCGCCGTGCCAGCCCTGTATCGATCTGCTACGCTCGCTTTAACGTGCTTGTTCTCTTTTACATTCTGGCGATTCAGCAGCTTCTGCAAGGCCTCTACTCGGTCGTGCAGGGCCTCGGCTGGCTGCGCTTCGTGCGCCGGCGTCTGGCCACGCACGCCGGATTCTACAGCCCGCGCGTGGCGGTGATTTGCCCGTGCAAAGGCGCCGATCCGGGGCTCGAATCCAACCTGATGGCGCTGACGCACTTCGACTATCCCAACTACGAACTTGTTTTTGTCGTGGCGAAGAGCACTGATTCTTCGGTGAAAATCATCGAGCGCGTAAAGTCGCTCAGCCAACGGAATATTCACCTCGTGATTGCCGGGCCGCCCGAAGACTCGGGCGAAAAAGTGAGCAACCTCCGAAAAGCGGTCGAAGGCCTCACCGAAGCCTACGACGTATTTGTGTTCACGGATTCGGATATCGCGCCGAGCCGCGGCTGGCTGACAAAGCTAGTGACGCCGCTGGGTAACCCGCGCGTCGGCGCCACCACAACATACCGCTGGCTGATTCCCGTGCGACGGAACGGCAAGAGTGGCCTTGCCAGCGCGGTCGGATCGGTCTGGAACGCCAGCGTAGCCACCATGCTTGGCGAGCATTCCCGAAATTTCTGCTGGGGCGGTGGGACGGCTATCCGCCGGCAGGTGTTTCAGGAAATCGGCGGCTTGGCGTACTGGCAGGGAGCCGTAAGCGACGATTTGACGCTCACCAACGCGCTGAACCACGACGGCCGCTTAATAGAATTCGTTCCGGAGTGCCTGGCGCCGACGCCTTACGCGACGACTTGGGGCGAATTACTGGAATTCACGAACCGGCAAATTATTTTGACGCGCGTCTATTCCTCGACGATGTGGACCATCGCCGCGGTCACCAACGCGACCTACGTGCTGACGGCGCTCGTGGCGTTCATTGTGATTCTGAAGCAGATGCTCGCTGGCGAAGTTTGGGGCGAGACGCTGATGTTAGCATTCGCGATTCCGCTCTTTGCGGCCATCAAAGGCGCGTTGCGCACAGTGGCGATCGCCGACTTGCTGCCGGAATGGAAGCCGCAGATGCGCCAATGGGCCTGGACGTGGACGGTCCTCGCGCCAGTGATTCCGTTCCTATTCTTCGTGAATTTCTGCGCCTCGCTAGCCACAAATCAAATTCGCTGGCGCGGCATCCGCTACCGCCTAATCTCCATCAATCAAACCCAAGTAATCTCGAGGTAGCGCCGGCGTCCCCGCCGGCATCCGACGACCGTTCGCTCGCCACATCTTCAAATCTCGCGCGGAAGAACTCCCGAACCATGAACCGCGTCGTTTCCTCTTGCCTTTCGTAGGGGCGTCCGCCTAGGCGGACTGCGCCCTTCGACGACCGCGGCTGTCTCCAATGGCAATAATCACGCGCGGACCACTCACCTCAATCACAACGATGCATTAAGCGCCACGCTCCGCTCACAATCGCAACCTTTGCCGAACCAGGTGGTCGTAAGATGCCGGCCCCTCACTGCTCGGGGTAAACAGAGACGCCGGCGCTACTTCAATCGAATGCCAATCGCAGCCATCAATCGGCCGGTGATCT
>DAITPO010000007.1:63794-66019 GCA_036833535.1 Candidatus Acidiferrales bacterium
CGCCGGCGCTACTTCAATCGAATGCCAATCGCAGCCATCAATCGGCCGGTGATCTTCTCGCGGCGATAACTAAACAGAAGATCCGTCCGGCAGGCCGTGCAAAGATCGCTCGCGGAAATATTCTTCGCCGCCAATCCGGCGCCTTCAAGAATAGCCCGATTCGCGGCGCGCAAATCTAGCTGTACGCGCGGCGGCTCCGGCTGGTGCCCAGGCGGCATCATCGTAAGCCACGGCAGCGGATTCGGGTCTTCCCCGGAAGCAAGCGCGTCGTAAGGCCCATCGAACCATTCCCGCGCATCATCAAACTGGCTGCCGAAGTCCTTCGCGACATCCGGCCCAACTTCATAGCAGCACCGGCCAATGCCGGGTCCGAGCGCCGCCAGTATTTTCTCCGGCCGCGAGCCAAACAGCATGCGCATGCGTCCGACGGTTTTTTCCGCGATGCGCTTGACCGTCCCGCGCCAACCCGCATGAACAGCCGCCACCACGCGATGCTCCGGATCAGCCAGAAGAATCGGAACGCAATCCGCAGTCTGCACCGCGATGAGAAGCCCGGGCGCGTCGGTGACGAGCGCATCGCCTCGAAGCGGATGCGGCGGCGCAGCATCGATCACGTGAATAATGTCTGAATGAATCTGCCGCAGCGCGACAATCGTCATCGCTCCTGCGCCCAGCGCCTTCTGAAATCGCCGCCGGTTCTCTTCCACATTCCGCGGTTCATCCCACTCCGCAAATCCGAGATTAACGACTGATTCCGCCTGCTTCGATCGCGCGTGCGGATTTTCAAGCCGGCTCGCCCCGCCGGCGCGCGTGCTGAAACCGTGCGCCAACCATTTTTGGCGAGCAAGTGGTTCAGCCTGAAGGATAACGATTCCATCCGAGCGGCGTTGCGCCCATCGATTGGCGCCGTTCGCGGCTGCGACTGCGTCCGCAGCATGTGGCTTCTTCGCTCTGTGAGGATTTGCCGCTCGACGTGCCGTGCTACGCGTCTTCACCTTCCGATTATAGGTATAATCCGCGGGAGTTGCAGAGGCCGATTGTACGATTCAACGGGAGCAAGCGTGATTGTCGGGATGGGATTGGACATTGCGGAGATTGACCGGATTCAATCGGCCATTGAGCGCCACGGCAGGCCGTTCATCGAGCGCCTCTTCACGCCGGCCGAGATCGCCTACTGCGAGCGGCACAAGAACAAGTTCGAGCGATTCGCTGGACGCTTCGCGGTAAAAGAAGCGGCGATGAAAGCGCTCGGCACCGGCTGGCGCCACGGCGTGCGCTGGCGCGACATCGAAATCACAAACCTGCCCGGCGGCAAGCCGACACTTCGTCTCAGCGGCGTCGCCAGCGAGTTCGCCGCAAAGCTGGGCGTCAAGAACATCTCCCTCTCGATCACCCACAGCGGAAACTTCGCCCTAGCCCAGGTTATTTTCGAAAATTGACGCCGACAGGAATCGAAGGCGGGGGCGTGAGGATCTCTCGCAATCAGATTCTAATCGCACGCAAAATTATTAGAAATTCTCGTAAGTCAAACAAAACAAAGGACGGAATGCATTTCTAATCGGCTCAAAAACAGCTCTCTTAAGCACGCTTTGCGCATTGGATTTGAAGCAACGCTGCGGTTTCGTGCCGAGTTTGCCGCGAACGTGCTGCCAGCGTCGGAAACGGGCGCAAATCTGTTCGATTCCACAACGGTTTTGTCCCGGATTCGCTCAGACTCTTCTCTCATCCCGCCCACGACTTTGCTAACTCATATCGCGACTATGAGATAGAAGCTGTGAATCCTTGGCCAGCTTCGTGCGTATTCTAAATGAGCTGAATCACTTGATTTGACGGGGCGCGACCATGAGAACTTTTTGGCAGGATCTTCGCTACGGCTTTCGGGTGCTGCGAAACTCTCCCGGGTTGACGGCCGTGATCGTCTTGACGCTGGCCCTGGGAATCGGCGCCAATACCGCGATCTTCAGCATTGTGAACCAGTTCCTGTTCAAGCCGCTGCCGGTGCGCGAGCCGAGCCAGCTCGTGGTGATCGCGTCGTCGCCCAAGGAAACGCCGCTTCTCTTCCAAATGTCCTACCCGGCGCTGCAGGATCTCCGCAAGCAGACCAGCGAGTTCTCCGATGTTTTCGCCTATCAGATTGGAGTTGGAGGACTCAGCGTGGACGGGCAGGCGGATCAATTCGTCTACACCTTCGTGAGCAACAACTATTTCTCGACGCTGGGACTCAA